>CAMWHN010000094.1 GCA_947174085.1 uncultured Ruminococcus sp. | reverse complement strand
TTGAATTATATGATAAAAATAATGATAGCTATTTTAATAAAAATTATAATATTAATCAAAAAACTATTATTATTGTTGAGGGGATATTTTTACAAAGAAAAGAATTACAAGAAATATTTGATTATATGATTTATATTGATATTCCTGAAACTATCAGAATGCAAAGAGTATTAAAACGTGATAGTTATATTGGAAATACACAGCAGATAACTGAAAAATATGAAAATAGATATTTCCCTGCGGAACGTTATTATTTTAATAAGTATCGTCCTGAAAAAACAGCAGATTTTGTAATTACTAGATAACACACTAAAAACAGACGGCATGTTAGATTATGCCGTCTGTTAAAAATATTATCAATTTTTCATAAGTGCGCTCATGTCGTAAATACCTGCTTTTTTGTCAGCCAGAAATACAGATGCATTCACAGCACCAACTGCAAAAACTTCTTTCGAAGCGGCACTATGTGATAAAGTAATCACTTCGTCATGACCTGCAAAAATAATGTCATGTTCACCAACGATTGTACCACCACGAATGGCATGCATACCGATTTCTGTTTTTTCACGCTTCTGACGTTTAGAGTGCCTGTCATATACATAATGACAAGAATTATCTAATGTGCTATTAATCGCATCAGCAAGCATTAAAGCTGTTCCGCTTGGTGCATCAATTTTCTGATTATGATGTTTTTCAACAATTTCAATATCAAATTGACCGCCTAAAATTGCCGTTGCTTTTTTCGCAAGTTGTACTAGTAAATTAATGCCCAATGACATATTAAATGAGAAAAATACTGGAATAGATATTGCTGCCTTTTGAATTTTTGCAATTTGTTCTTCTGTGTAGCCTGTTGTAGCAAGTACACAAGGTACGCCGTTTACAAGACAATAATTTAATAAATCATCTAAAACAGCCGGATTTGAAAAATCAATTATCACATCTGGTTTTTCCGGCAATGCAGAAAAATTCTGATAAATTTCAAAATCAGCATACTGTTCTGTATGTAAGTCAACACCTGCACTCACAATGCAGTCATTACGTTTAGAAATTGCCGTTGCGACTGCATGACCCATTTTTCCAGATGCGCCACTGATTAAAATTTTCACTTGTTTTTGTTCCATCATTTTTCACCTCAAGTAAAATATTAGTCAACAACAGAAACCGGCAAGCCTACATTCTGCATTGCAGATAATAATCTAGCTACATTGTCAGCACTCATTTTTGTTAATGGCATTCTGCAATCTCCGGCTGGCATGCCTAAGCGGTTCATAGCTTCTTTGACTGGAATTGGATTCACTTCGCAGAATAAAGAATTAATTAGCTCCAGATATTTTAACTGCAATTCGCCTGCTTTCTGAAAATTATTATCTAAGCAAAGCTGTGCAATCTCATGTGTTTCTTTTGGTAGAATATTAGATAATACAGAAATAACACCCTTTCCGCCCAAAGACATAATTGGAACAATCATATCATCATTGCCACTGTAAACGTCAATAAAATCGCCACATGTTGCCATAATTTGTGCGGTATAGCTAATATTGCCAGATGCTTCTTTCATGGCAACGATATTTTTATGATGTGCTAATTTTTCTGCTGTTTCTACAGAAATATTTAAACCTGTTCTACCGGGGATATTATATAAAATAATTGGAATATTTACGCTGTTTGCAATAATCGTGAAATGATTTAATAATCCTGCCTGTGTAGTTTTATTATAATAAGGCGTTACTAATAACAAGCCATCTGCACCGAGTTTCTGTGCTTCTACGGATAATTCAATTGCACAACGTGTGTCATTACTGCCTGTACCTGCAATGACAGGCACTCTATGATTGGTATAATCAATTGCAAATTTAATGCATTCTAAATGCTCTGTTTCTGTCATGGTAGAAGATTCGCCAGTTGTCCCACAGATAACAATTGCTTCTGTATCATTTTCAATTTGGTAGTCAATATTTTTTCCCAAACCCTCATAATTAATAGAACCATCTAAATTAAACGGGGTGGTAATGGCAACTGCCGCACCGGTAAAAATTGTATTCTTCATATAAAAAATCCTCCTGTGATTAAGAGTGCGATTAAATTAATCAAAATAGCCCTTTGCTGCTAAGAGTTCAGCGAGCAATACACCACCACCGGCTGCGCCTCTTAAAGTATTATGGGAAAGACAAACAAATTTATAATCATATTGAGTATCTTCACGAAGACGACCAACAGAAACAGCCATGCCTTTTTCTAAATTACGGTCAAGATTTGCCTGTGGTCTGTTATCTTCTGTAAAATAATGAATAAATTGCTTTGGAGCTGATGGCAAATCTAATTCTTGTGGTTCGCCTTTGAAATTTTCCCAAAGTTCTAAAATTTCTTCTTTAGAAGGCTTATTCTCAAAAGATACAAATACAGCCGCTGTATGACCATCAGAAACAGGAACACGCAAGCACTGTGTTGTAATACACGGAGAAGAAGCTTTTACGATTTCATTATTTTCAATTTTGCCCCATACTTTTAAAGGCTCTTGTTCAGATTTTTCTTCTTCACCGCCAATAAACGGAATTAAATTATCATTCATTTCTGGCCATGTTTCAAATGTTTTACCTGCACCGGAAATTGCTTGATAGGTACAAGCTAAAACATTTTTCAGACCGAATTTCTGCAATGGGTGTAATGCTGGTACATAACTTTGAATAGAACAGTTAGATTTTACAGCAATAAATCCTTTTTTTGTGCCGAGACGTTCTCTTTGTGCTTTGATAATTTCCAGATGTTCTGGATTAATTTCCGGCACAACCATTGGTACATCTGGTGTGAAACGGTGTGCAGAATTATTAGAAATTACAGGGCATTCTGCTTTTGCATAGCGTTCTTCTAAAGCTTTAATTTCATCTTTTTTCATGTCTACTGCACAAAATACAAAATCTACATCTGCAACAATAGAATCCATTTCTGCATTCAAATCACGAACAATCATGTTTTTCAGATTTTCAGGCATTGGAACAGGCATAGCCCAACGATTGCCAACAGCGTCTGCATAAGTTTTGCCTGCACTTCTTGGAGATGCTGCAAGAACTTTAACTTTGAACCATGGGTGTTCTGCCAGCAGAGTTGCAAAACGTTGCCCTACCATGCCAGTTGCGCCTAAAATACCTATGTTGTATTGTTTCATAAAAAATTACTCCTTACTTCCAGTCATGCCGGATATAAACACACTGGAAAAAATTTTTAGAAAAATATAAAAAACCAGTTGCAAACTGGTTCATCATGCGTTATAATAGAATTACTGGCTCATATTGCCGATAGCTCCCCATCACACATGATGACAGTGCAGTATTTGTTCAACACAGCACCAGAATTAGAATTGCTTTTGTTCTAATTCTTCGGCGGTCTTGCCTTTGGCAGTTCTTCACAGAGTTAAGCATTCTCAGAACTGTTACTTATCGCAACCGCACCTCTATCCTAGTTATTATCATAACATGTCTTGACACATTTGTCAAGGAAATTTTTAAAATTTTTTGTAAACAGAAAGGATTATTTAAGATGATAATAAAAAAATCTGATTTTTATTATGAATTACCTGAAAATTTAATTGCCCAACACCCAGTAGAACCAAGAAATGCATCACGCTTAATGACAGTTAATAAAAAAACTGGTGAAATTCAGCACAAGCATTTTTATGATTTAATTAATTTACTAAAATCAGGCGATTTATTAGTATTAAACGATTCCCGAGTACTTCCGGCTAGACTTTATGGCGAAAAAGAAAACACTGGCAGTTTTGTAGAATTTTTATTATTAAATCAAGTAGGTGATAAACAATGGGAAATTATTTGCCGTCCTGGAAAAAAATGCAAAGTTGGTGCAAAATTTAAATTTGGTAACGGCAGATTACTTGCTGAAGTATTAGAAATCAAACCTGATGGCAATCGTATTGTACAGTTTACATGTGATGGCAATTTTTATACAGCTCTCGAAGATATCGGACAAATGCCATTACCTCCGTATATTACAGAAAAATTACAAGATAAAGAGCGTTATCAAACGGTTTATTCTCGTGAATTAGGTTCTGCCGCCGCACCAACGGCTGGTTTGCATTTTACAAAAGAAATGCTTTTAGAATTGCAAAATAAAGGCATTCAGCTTGCGTATGTAACATTACATGTCGGTTTAGGAACATTCCGCCCTGTGAAAGAAGAAAATATTTTACAACATCATATGCATACAGAACATTTTATGCTACCACAAGAAACAGCAGATTTAATTAATCAAACCCAAAAAAATAACGGTCGTGTAATTGCTGTTGGTACTACTTCTTGTCGAACGTTAGAAAGTGCAGTAAAATATAATTCTGATTCTAATCAAATACAAGCCTGTGAGGGTGATACAGATATTTTTATTTATCCGGGTTATAAATTTAACATAATTGATGGATTAATTACAAATTTTCATCTTCCAGAAAGTACACTAATCATGCTAGTTTCCGCATTCATGGGGTATGAAAATACCATGCATGCATATCAGATTGCTGTACATGAACAATATCGTTTTTTTTCTTTTGGTGATGCCATGTTAATTTGTTGATTTTTTGAAATTTTAGTAAAACTATTGACAAAATTAAAAAAAAATGATATAATATATTCTAGTATTTTTTTTATTCTCATATTCTGAACAGAAAGGAAAGAGTAAAATTTTATTATTAATTTAATTAATTATTATGAAAGGAAAAGCTATTTATAAACAATTTAAATAGCAGAGTGCAAATATGCAAATTATTACAGTAGATGAAAGCCGTTGTGTCGGTTGTAATGCTTGTGTGCGTGTCTGTCCCGTACATGCCAATGTGACACGTTTAAAAGAAAATACAACAGACGAGTTTATCACTGGTATTGATAGCGAAGCTTGTATTAATTGCGGTGAGTGTGTAAAAGTCTGTATGCATCATGCAAGAGGGTATCATGATGATATTGACGAATTTATTGAGGCGTTTGAAAATAAAAAGCCTATCATTTTAATTGTTGCTCCTGCCATTCGGACAAGTTTTCCAGACGGTGCATGGAAAGTGCTTTTATCATGGCTAAAAAAGAATGGAAATTGTACAATTTATGATGTTGGCTATGGGGCAGATATCTGTACATTTATGCATAATAAATATATTACAGAAAACGGTGGTAAAAAATTAATTACCCAGCCATGTCCGGCAATTGTAAATTATATGCAAAAATATAAACCTCAAAATTTGCAATATTTGTCACCAGTACTTAGTCCGGCAGGGTGTTTGGCAGTTTGGTTGCGAAAATATCGCAAGGAAACTAGAAAAATGTTTATGCTGTCACCTTGTATTGCCAAAACAAGTGAAGCAGAAAGAGAACATGCTTTTGATTATAATGTTACGTTCCGACATCTTGAAAAATATGTCAATAAAAAAGGCATTCGATGGGAAAATATTGAAAAATTTGAATTTGATGCCTTAGAGGGCAGTATTGGCAGATTATACCCTATGCCGGGTGGCTTAAAAGAAACACTAACTATGTTAAACCAAAGTCTTGTAATTCGTAATGCAGAAGGGCCTCATTCTGTATATGATAGAATTGAACGTTATTTCCAAACAGAAGACAGTCAAAAACCAGATGTACTAGATGTTTTAAATTGCCAATATGGCTGTAATCACGGAACAGCTTTGCCAAAAGAAGCTGCATCACTAATGGAAATTGAAACTACTATGGACGAGATTGCAACAAGAAGCATTCGAGAAACACAGGGCGGTTTTTTCGGTATCGGTAAATTTAAAAGATTCAAAGAATTTGACAAAACTTTGAAATTAGCAGATTTTATTACAACATATCATGATGAACATGTACATACACAAAATCCTACAACAGAAGATTATACTAGAATTTTTGAAAGTATGCATAAATTTGATATTGCATCTCAAAGTGTCAACTGTGGTGCATGTGGTTATAAAACTTGTCGGGACATGGTTTGTGCAATTTTCCGTGGCATGAATGTTCGTGAAAACTGTATTTATTATCTCAAACATAGCCTAAAAGATAGCTATAGCAAACTCAAAGAAGTCTATAATACTTGTGTTAATGAAATTCAAAAAATTAATCAAGTAAGTACACAGGTTATCGAAATGCAAAATGATATTTTATCCGGTTCAGACAATGTACAGGAAAAAATGCAAGTAATGTCTAATTCACTTTCTGAATTGTCAGAACTGTCAAGCAAGATTCAACATGTGATGACACAAAATAAAGAAATATAAAAATAAAAACACCAGCTCCATGTTTTGAAAGCATGGAGCTGTTAATTATTATTTTAAAATTACTTTATGAAATACTTTTTTGCCTTTTTTGATAATTATTTCTGAATTAATTTCTATATTAGCTTTTGGGTCAGTAATTTTCACTTGATTAATGCTAATACCGCCCTGTTGGACTAATCTTCTGCCCTCGGATTTGGTCGGCACAAGTTTTGTTTCCACAAGCAAATCTAAAATATTAATTGCATTATTAATTAATTTATCTGCTGATAATTCCGTCATTGGCATATTTTCTGAAACACCTGCACCGCCAAAAACAGCTTTTGCAGTTTCCAGAGCTTTTTTTGCTTCTTCTTCGCCATGTACAAGCGCAGTTAATTCATAGGCAAGTAATTCTTTGGCTTTATTAAATTCTGCACCCTCGAGATTTTTTTCCATTTCTTCAATCTGTTCTACAGGAACGAAAGTTAGCATTTTTAAGCATTTAATGACATCAGCGTCAGCGACATTTCTCCAGTACTGGAAAAATTCATAAGGACTGGTTTTTTCTGCATCAAGCCAAACTGCACCTTTTTCAGTTTTGCCCATTTTCTTGCCCTCTGAATTTAATAACAACGTAATTGTCATAGCATAAGCATCTTTGCCAAGTTTACGGCGAATTAATTCCGTACCGCCGAGCATATTTGCCCACTGGTCATCACCGCCGAATTGCATATTACAGCCATAATCTTGATACAATCTATAAAAATCATAGCTTTGCATAATCATATAATTAAATTCAAAGAAAGTCAGACCTTTATCCCATCTTTGCTTATAGCATTCATGAGAGAGCATTCTATTTACCGTAAAATGCGGACCTACTTCACGCAACAGCTCCACATAATTCAAATCTAAAAGCCAATCTGCATTATTAACAGCAATTGCCTTGCCGTCTGAGAAATCAATAAATTTGCTCATTTGTTTTAGAAAACAATCTACATTATGTTGAATTGTCTCTTTTGTCATCATTTTGCGCATATCAGATTTGCCGGACGGGTCACCAATCATACCAGTACCGCCACCGAGTAAAACAATTGGTTTATTGCCAGCCATTTGCAAGCGTTTCATTAAGCACAATGCCATGAAATGTCCTACATGCAAAGAATCTGCTGTCGGGTCAAAGCCAATATAAAAAGTCGCTTTGCCAGTGTTAATTAACTCCTCAATTTCTTCTTTGTCCGTCAACTGTGCTAACAGTCCACGGCGTTCTAATTCTTCAAAAACTGTCATAATTTTCAAATACTCCTTTTTTTAAAAATAAAAATTTATATATTATTCTGCCGGTGACAGAACAACATCTGCATAATTTGGCACAAATTCAACAGAATCATAAATTTTCATGCCAAAAATTCTAATTTCCGTGCCAATTTTCTTACCAAACCAATGAGAACCCTCAAACATGGCACAAGCATTATCATCATTTAATTTTGTTATCTGATAAGCAATTGCTGTATATTTTAC
>CAMWHN010000093.1 GCA_947174085.1 uncultured Ruminococcus sp. | reverse complement strand
ATATTACACTTGCAATTGTCAGAATTAAAAAACTATTCATGTCAAATCCTTTCAAGTTGCTTGCTTTTGTTCTAATTTTTCAAAAAACTGTCTGTATTTTTCTGTAATCACATTCCAGTCAAAATTTTTTTTCACATAATCTCGCCCATTCAAACCCATTTGATTCGCAATTTCTTGATTCTGTAATAAATAATTTAAGCAACCCTCAAATTCAAAATAATTATCAAAATATAATCCTCCTGAAGATTCTCTTGCGAAATTTTTTGTCACTTCACATTTTTCATGCACTAAAACAGGTCTTTTACAAAGCCAACTCTCCATAATCACAAGTGAAAAACTTTCATTTTTAGACGGTTGGCATAATAATTCTGCTGCACCATAAGCATTATATTTATCTTGTATATCCACAAAACCTAAATCTATAATATCTTGTTTACTACTTGCCGGAATAGCAATTTCTCCGCCACCAATTAGAATTAATTTTAAATCTGACGGATTGCGCTTTTTAAACTGCTCAAAATATTTAATTAATATATGCACATTTTTTCCTAAATCTTTGCGACCGGCATATAATATAAATTTTTCTTGAATCTTAAATTTTTTTCTAAATTCTTCCGGATAAGATTTTAAATTGATATCCATGCCAATGCCCATGACGATTTTTTCAATTTTGCTGGTATTATATACTTTCTGTGTTAATTCAAGTTCTGGCTTTGCATTAAAAATCATGCCGGCAACTTGGGAATATAATTCACGATAAATTTTCATATATAAATACGCTTCGTCATGAAAACACGGTATCATAACAGCTTTTTGTGGACAAGCTTTTATGCCATAATAAGTCGTTCCGAACATATAGGGAATATAAACAAACGCTGTGTAATTATCTTGATTTTCTGCAATATAATTATATAAATCAGGACTATTTATCATTTCTTGTATAAAAATTTTTTCTTCCTGCTCTGTTGGCTGAATGCGATTCATTAATTTTAAATTAATTTCATCAAAAGCTTTTGTATTACGCTTTCGGACTTTGAATCTTCTGACTGGAATTTCTTGAATGATTTCCACTCCCTCGGGATAATAATCTTCATTCCAATCGCTGACAAATTCTTTCACACAAGTTGTTAAAATTTCTACTTCCATGCCTGCTTGGTGCAAATGCTTTGTTACTTCTCGGGTTTCCATTTCTGCACCTCCGGGAATTTTTTCTGCATACCATGGAATCACAAATGCAATTTTCTTCATGATAATTCTCCTGTGATAAATTTTTCAAGCTGTCCGGCGAATATTTTTTTAATTTTCTCATATTGAAAATCTTTCAGCCGTTCCTGCTGATTTTCTATAATTTTATTTCTTAACTCTTTATTTTTTATAATTTTATCTATTAATAAACTAATTTCCGCCGGATTTTTAGAATCTACTACTAATCCGCTTTTGCCCATTGTCCACGGAATCGCACAACTTTGATACGCAATTACCGGAACATTAAAATACATAGCTTCTACTAAAGGCACACAAAAGCCCTCATGTTCACTCATACACAAAAATATATCCGCAATATGATAATACGCTAATATTTCTGAAAATTTAATATGCCCTGTAAATATCACATCGTTCAGCTCCAGAGCCTCGACATATTTTATTAATCTATCATAATATTTTTCCATGCCTCCAGCATTTCCAACGAAAATTAATCTTGATTTTGGATTAATATATTTTTTATAAAATGCAAATATTTTAATAATATCCTGATGTTTTTTATTCGGTGCGATTCGTCCTACAAAAATAATATTCACCCAATCATTTTGGGAATATTTTTTGATAATTAAATTATCTGGCTTTTTTTCATAATCTGCAAACGGAATTAAAATTGGTCTGATATCTATCGGACAAGTAAACCCTGCTGTTCGCAAATCTTGCTGATTAAATGCCGAATCGGCTAGACAATAATCTATTTTGTTTTTTAAATTCCGTAAACCATCTAAGCCATATTGTGCATTCGCTTCTGCTTGGGCGTTATAGCCATGAAAAAATTCCGGTGGTGTAATATTATGATAAATCATTATTTTTTTACAAGCATATTGTTCTAAGCTATAATTTAATTTTGAACCTGTTGACATGTGATATAAAATTATATCTGAATTATCTAATTTCGGCATGCCATTGCATAAATCCGATGCTGTATTTTTAGGTAATCTCTGGTCCACAACTTCCGCATAAATGCTAGTATTATAATTTAATTCCTGCATTGCTTTTTGTAATGCAATTGTATCATTTCCGACAGCGTCACCAAATGCCAATGTCGGCAAAAATTGTATGATTCTCATAATTTTTTTCTCCGGAGCTGTTCGTTTTCAGCAGTTAAAGCTTTTATCTGACTGCGCAAAGCTTGAATTTCCTGTTTATTAGCTGATTGTTTTAATTCCAGTGTTTCAATTCTGGAAACTAATTCTGTTAAGTTAATCTGGTCAGAATCGCTTTTTGAAATAATATATTGCTGAATTTGATTCACAGAATTTGCTGTATGCAAGTTTAAAGCATTTTGTTCTGTCATAATCGGCATAATATAAAATTTTATTAATTTCCGCAATATTTTTTTAATCCAGACAACTAAAAAATTACCCTCAACTGGCTTATACGGCTCAATTTGATTGCGAATATTTAAATATTCTGCACTTTGTTGCAAAGAAGCTAACTGGAAATGATTTTCTGCATGGCTAATTTCTTGTGCAAAAGGAATTTCTTCAAAATCCAGCATAGAATTGTTGTACCCTTTTTGTTTAATTTCCGTGCGAATCTGTTGCATAATTTCATCAATATTAATTTGCTTTCTATCATTCTGCATGTGACTGCTCCTTTCTGGAAATTAATTCTTGATATTTTATTTTATCAATAAAAATAGAATTAATCCCCGTGAATGCATATTCCAGATAATTTTTAGACTGCATAAAATTTAATAATTCCTGATTTTTAATTCCGACAGATAAATTTTTAGAATAGGGTATCATTTCGATAATTAAAAATAACGGTCTGTAAATTTCAAAATCAATGCTTTTTAATATTTCTAATTCCAGTCCCTCTATGTCTAAATTTAAAATCACAGGTGCTTTGTTATCAAAATAATTTTTGATAATATCATTCACTGTGATAGTTTTTATCGTAATCGCCTGCATTAATTTTGCAGTTGGATTTTTTTCAAGAATTTCTGAAATATCGCCGATTTTTGACAATCCATCTAAATTTAAAATATTAAATATAATATTTTCATCTGATTTATCTGTCACGGCTTGATTTAAAATAATATCTTCAGAACGCTTATTTTGTAACGCCGGAATCAAAGCCGGATTGGCTTCCAGTAACAC
This sequence comes from uncultured Ruminococcus sp., assembly GCA_947174085.1. Taxonomy (GTDB): domain Bacteria; phylum Bacillota; class Clostridia; order Oscillospirales; family Ruminococcaceae; genus UBA3855. The sequence continues at coordinate 4,438 of CAMWHN010000093.1, read as the reverse complement.
ACCTCTTGCGCCCTGTTGGTAGAAAAAATAGGTATTACTCATTTCAACAGGCTTATTCGCACCTAAATCTAAATAATTGCATTCCTGAAACGGAATGCCTAACATGGCACAGGCATATAAAATAATAGCATCTTCTCCGGCTTGTGAATATGTTTTTTTATTAAATAATTCTAAAGCATTCGCATAAAGATTATTTTCTTGTAAAGTCTGTTCTGTAAGCTCTAGTCTGTGAGATAATTCTAGTGTAGTCATATCATCACTTTGCATACGTTTTTCTGTTTCAGAACGATAATGTTCTAAGCAATCTAATCTTTTTTCACAGCGTTCCGTGCGTTCATGATGTCCAGTATCAGAATTTTTTATTTCTAATTGCAGATTTTTTATTTTTTCCTGAAATTTTTTATTTTGCTCTTGTAATATGGCGATTTGTAGTGCAGAATTTTCTTGAAATAATATCACTTGATTTTTAGTTTCTTGTAAAGTCTTTGCATTGTCAGCCGATTCACTTCTAGCCGTTTCTGTTCTGGCATATAAATCACGCAAGAAAAATCTTAATAATTTTGTATATAATCTCAAAAATTTCACCTCCATGAAAAATTAGATTCTAGTCTGCAAACGCCAATATCTTGTTTATCAGAAGATATTACAAAGCTTACTACTTGTCTGATATCATCAAAAATAACACCGTCATGAGAATGCACTGCAATATCTAAAAAATATCTAGCTGGCAATAAATGATTCTGGAATATAATTTCTAATTCGCCTTGTTCCCGAATCGGAATACACTCACCTGTTTCAATCATAATATTAGTTCCGTAACAATGCAAACCGTCTTCCCGAAAAATTCCATAACCAAAATTGCCTTTTAAATTAGTTTTATTAGACTTGTATTGCAGGAAAATTTTAATTTTCTCCTGTGTGTCAAAAATATATTGCTTTTGATTTTGCAAATTTCTAAGCTGTACATCTGTGAAAATAATTTCCTGTGTTCCCATGCGAATAGCTGTTTTTTCACAGAAATCAGGCAATTTTTGTATCACACTAGCTGAATTTTTTATCTCTTGATTTTGTTCCTGTTCATGCTGTTTTTCAAGCTGTTCTGTACGCTTGATTTCCATGCTTTTTAAATAATTATCATGGACTGTCTTAGGCGTACCAGATTGTTTAATCAAGCCGTTTTCAATCCAGTATGACGTTTCGCAAATTTGTTCTATCTGTCCCAATGCATGAGAAACAATCACAATGGTTGTGCCATGAGCTTTAATTTCACGCAGTTTATCAAAACATTTTTTTTGAAAATTCGCATCACCAACGGCTAAAATTTCATCAATTAATAAAATATTTGCATCAACGTTAATGGCAACAGAAAAAGCTAATCTCATATACATACCTGATGAGTATGTTCTCACAGGATTGTCAATAAAATCTTCTAATTCTGAAAAATTTATAATTTCTTGCAAACGCTTATCAATTTCTTTTTTTGTTAAGCCAAATATAGACGCATTTGTATAAATATTTTCACGTCCTGTCATATCTGGGTGAAACCCTGCGCCTAATTCGATTAAACTAGATACTCGTCCTGTCATTTCAATTGTTCCAGAATCAGGATATAAAATTTTAGTTAATAATTTCAAAGTCGTACTCTTACCACAACCGTTATGCCCAATTAAGCCAATCGCTTCGCCTTTCCTGACACGAAAACTAATGCCTTTTAATACCCATCTGTCTTCATAGTGATTGCGATTTCTGAATAAAATTCTGTCTTTTAAGTCATTGCCTTTGTCATAGAAAATTCTGAATTTTTTTTTGACATCATGGACTTCAATTGCATATTCTGGATTCACGAATTACATCACCTCCGCAAAGCGTTTTTTTAATTTTGAAAATACAAATTCCCCTAAGATAAGGCTTGCAATTCCAAAACCGAAAGCAATTAACAAAGTCGGAAAATCCGGTATTTTAGCATAATATAAAATATCTCGATAGGCAATAATTACTGATGTCATAGGATTTAAATAAAATAATTTTTGTATTTTTACATTAGAAATCGTTTCCAACGGATATAAAACTGGTGTCATGTAAATCCAAGCCATTGTAATGATACTTAAAATATGCTCCATATCCCTGAAAAAAACAGTAATCGCTGAAAATAATAAAGCTAATCCTAAAGCTATCATGTATTCGATAAGCATAATAATCGGCAGGCATAAAATGGCTATAAAATTAATACTAACACCAGAACAAGCGACTACTAGAAAAATAATAATAAACGTGAAAAGCATATTCACAAAACAGCTTGTCACATAGGCAATCGGCAATACTTCCCGTGGAAAATAAATTTTAGATACCAGATTTTGCGAAGCCATAACAGAATTTGCACCGCCCTGTAAACTAGATGAAAAAAATATCCATGGAATCAGAGCAACAAATAAATATAAATAATATTTTTCAATTGCACTTGGTAAAATAAACGAAAATGCAATGGTATAAATAATTAACTGAAACAGCGGATTAATAAACGTCCAGAGAAATCCTAATACACTGCCTTTATAACGTCCTCTTAAATCTTTTTTTACCAGACTGAAAATCATTTCCCGATAGGCATATAATTCTTTACATAAATTAATCATCATTCAAAACACCTGTTTTTAAAATTTCTGTTTTTATTATTATAACCGGAATTTTTATAAAAGTCAATTCACATACGAAAATCATAAAGCTTTTTCTAAAATTATTGTCATATGCTGAAAAAATCATTTGATTTTTGCTTTGTTTTTTAGATTAAATTACAGAAAAAAGCACCGGAGTATTGCCATGTTTCTCCAGTGCTTTTTTCTATTGTTATAAGGAGTGAGATAGTTATTTACCTGCTAACCATTCATACATGCCTTCATACTGACATGCAGAACTGTTCCAAGAGAAATCTTGTTGCATACCACGTTTTACCATATCGTCCCAGTGATATCTATAATTGAAAAATACAGATTTTGCATAATTCACAGAACTTAAAAACGCTTCAGACCAGAACTCTTTGAATGTGAATCCTGTGCCTGTTAATTCAAATTCATTATAAGGCTGAACAGTGTCTTTTAAACCGCCTGTTTCACGCACCAACGGCACTGAACCATAACGCAAGGACATTAACTGCGTTAAGCCACACGGCTCAAATCTGGACGGCACAAGCATCATATCTGCACCAGCATAAAGCTTATGTGCAAGCTCGTCATTATAACAAATATTTGCAGAAACGTTATTTGGATATCTGCTTGCAAAATAACGAAACATATTTTCATAAGCAGGGTCACCCGTGCCAATTAATATAAACTGGGTATTATCATCTAAAAATCTTTCAAACGTATCGCCTAATAAATTCAAGCCTTTTTGGTCTGTTAATCTGGAAATTAAACCGATTAGCATTTTTCTGTCATCTTGTTCTAAGCCTAATTCTACTTGCAAACGGCGTTTATTTTCTAATTTACCCTGAAGAAAACTATCTGCATTGTAATTATAATAAATTTTCTTATCTGTTTCCGGATTAAAAATGCCATAATCAATACCGTTTACAATACCTCGCAAAGACGTTGCTCGGGCATATAGCAAGCCGTTTAGATTTTCGCCATATTCACTTGTTTTAATTTCCTGTGCATAAGTTTCGCTTACAGTTGTAATATAATCTGCATAGACCAAACCGCCTTTTAGCATATTGGCATCTTTGTTAAATTCCAGCTTGTCCGGTGTAAACATGTAATCCGGCAAGTTAGTATTATTCTGAAATTCTTCAATATCCCAAATGCCTTGGAATTTCAAATTATGAATTGTCATAATAGATTTCACGCCCTGATAAAACGGGTGTGTTGCAAATGTGGAATGCATTAACACCGGAATTAAACCAGTCTGCCAATCATGACAATGAATAATATCCGGACGGAATCCAATTACAGGCATCATGGCTAAAACGGCTTTACAGAAAAATGTAAAACGTTTAATATCCCAACGCATACTATTACTATAAGGCGTTTCGCCGTTAAAATAATATTCGTTGTCTACATAATAGAATTTAATGCCATGATATTCATACTCCATAATGCCAACATGTTCTTGTTTTCCTGCATAATCCATAAAGAAATGGTGACGATAATGAAAGAAATTTCTATATCTTCCTGGAATACAAGTATAATACGGAATAATTACCCGAACATCAAAACGGGATTTGTCAAGATATTTCGGCAATGCGCCCACAACGTCAGCAAGTCCTCCAGTTTTTACAAAAGGCACACACTCGGACGCTGCAAAAAGAATATTTGTCAAGGATAATTCCTCCTCTGGTATAAATTTTATAATTTTATTATAACGCTTTTTTAAAAATTAGTCAAGAGATATTTCTCATTTTTTCTAATCTTTGTGAAAAAACACGGGAATTATTTTCTTTTTTCTTGAC
>CAMWHN010000092.1 GCA_947174085.1 uncultured Ruminococcus sp. | reverse complement strand
ATACCACAGCTTCATAACTAAATGCCGTATTCCATTTTCATCTATATAAATCCATTTCATCTCACCACAATCGCCTTGCATATCCCAACTTGTGACCTGCCACCTGTCATTTTGAAAATCTGTTTCTTCTGTAATTCCCTTAAATGTATTTGAAATATTTCCTCTAACATCTTCATAATATTGATAAATTTCATGTAAAAATACAACTTCCTGTATCATAACTCTAATCCATGCATTGTACTCATCAGAAATCAGTATTTTTTGAAATTTGCACCGCACAACAGCACAGCTTGCAATATCCTGTTCTGAGCAATCCGCCCAACCATTAAAATATAATAAAGCTGGTTCATACAATAACCAAAATTCGTTTCCAATTGCTTCATCAAAGGGCATTCTCACAAATACTGTCCGAGTTTCTCCAACAACAGGAGTTAATTCACTCCGTATCCAATTTTGCTCTGAAAGTTCTGGAACATCTTCCACAAAATCAGACCATTCTCCACATGCATATGCCCAATCAGAAAATAAATCATCTAATTTTTTATTCATTCTGATATAATTCTTGCATACACTACATTTAAAACACAAATTTTCCATAATTCATGAATCTTTCTTGTAAAAACGGCAGGCTTGCTATCCTGATTCAGGACAGCAAGCCACCGTAAAAATTATTCTCCGATGACTTCTGCACAACGTTTGCACAGTGTAGGATGTAACATAATTTTGCCGACTTCTTCTGAATAGCACCAGCAACGCTCACATTTATTACCAGACGCTTTTTGAATTTCATAAACAAAATCTTCTTCACTTGTGTCATCTGTCTGAATTTCAATTGCAGAAACAATGAAAATATCTTTTAATTCTGACCATGCTTTGAGTTTTTCAGCGATTTCAGCATTATTTACAGTGATAATTACTTTTGCTTCCAGAGATTTGCCAATTAATTTTTCATTTCTTTTTTCTTCCAGTTTTTTATTCACAGCTTCACGAATTGCATAAATCATATTCCATTTTGCAATAAATTCTTCATCTGCTTTGATATCTGTTTTTGGCAAGAACTGATTTAAAAATACACTTCTGGCATCATCTTCTGCTCTATGAGGCAAATTCTGCCAAATTTCTTCACTGGTAAAACTTAAAATTGGCGCAGACATTCTAACAAGCGCATTTAACACACGATACATAGCAGTTTGACAAGCTCGTCTAGTAGGCGAATCAATTTTTTCACAGTATAATCTATCTTTGATAATATCCAGATAAAAACTTGACAAATCTACGACACAGAAATTATGAATTGCATGAAATACAACATGAAAATCATATGCCTGATAGCCTGCATTGACTTTATCTGTCAAAGCATCTAAACGCATTAAAATCCATTTATCTAATTCTTCCAGTTTATCATCAGGAACGCAATCTATATCTGGATTAAATACACTCTCTCCGTCACTCAGATTACCTAGAATATATCTAGCTGTATTTCTAATTTTACGATATGCATCAGATAACTGACTTAAAATATCTTTAGAAATTCTAATATCTGAATGATAATCCGAAGACGCTACCCAAAGTCTTAAAATATCAGCTCCATACTGTTCAATAATTTCTTCTGGAGCAATGCCATTGCCAAGAGATTTATGCATAGCCTTGCCTTCACCGTCAACGACCCAACCATGTGTACAAACAGATTTATATGGCGAACCGCCTTTATATACAACAGAAGTCAGTAACGAACTTTGGAACCAACCTCTATACTGGTCAGCACCTTCTAAATACAAATCAGCAGGAGAAGACAATTCATCATAAATATCTAATACAGCCGTATGCGAAACACCAGAATCAAACCAAACATCCATAATATCATATTCTTTGGTAAATTCCTTACAACCGCATTCACAAACCGTATCAGCCGGAATTAATTCACTAGTTTCTTTCAGCCACCAAGCGTCAGAACCCTCTGTTCTAAATACATCAGCAATACTTTTTACAGTTTCGTCTGTAATAATAGGCTTTTTACAATCTTTGCAATAGACTACAGGAATTGGCACACCCCAAGTTCTTTGACGAGAAATACACCAGTCACTTCTATCACGAACCATGCCTTTAATTCTGTCTTCGCCCCATTCAGGAATCCATTGTACAGTTTCAATTGCTTTTACGGCTTCTTCTTTGAAACCATTCACAGAACAGAACCATTGTTCAGTTGCTCTATAAATAATCGGGCTATGACAACGCCAGCAATGCGGATATTGGTGAACAATATTCTGCATAGCAAGCATAGCATTTTCTTCTACTAAACGCTCTGCAATTTTCTTATTTGCTTCGTCAGTATCTAAGCCCTCAAATTCACCGGCTTCTGCCGTTTGTCTGCCTTTAGAATCTACGCATACAATAATACCAATATCATCATAATTTTTGCAGACTTCATAGTCTTCTACACCATAACCCGGAGCAGTATGCACACAACCTGTACCACTTTCTAGCGTTACATGGTCACCAACAATAATTGGCGAAACTCTGTCATATAACGGGTGTTTTGTTTTCATACCCTCTAATTGCTTACCTGTAAAAATACCATCTGTAGAATAATCTTTTATACCAGCAGTTTCCATCACAGTTTTTACAAGTTCATCTGCCATGACATAATATTCATCACCGACTTTTACAAGCGTATAATTATAATCAGGACCTAAACAAATTGCTAAATTTCCGGGGATTGTCCAAGTAGTAGTTGTCCAGATAACAAAATAAATATTTTGCAAATCCAAGTCCATTTGTGCAAATAAGCCTTTATCATCAGTAACCTGAAACTTTACATAAATAGACTTACATGGAATATTTTCATATTCAATTTCAGCTTCTGCCAAGGCAGTATTACAATCAGGACACCAGTACACAGGCTTTAAGCCTTTATACATATAGCCATCTTTTGCCATTTTGCCAAATACTTCTACTTGTCTTGCTTCATATTCTGGACGAAGTGTCAAATACGGATTATCATAATCTGCAATTGTTCCCAAGCGTTTAAATTGCTTTTTCTGATTTTCCACATGCATTAAGGCAAAATCTTTGCAGGCTTTTCTAAGCTCTACCGGCGGAATTGCGCCGTTCTCTACACCAATATTTTTGAGAGCTTTTAACTCAATTGGCAAGCCATGGGTATCCCACCCCGGAACATAAGGCGCATAATAGCCTGTCATATTTTTTTGCTTAAAAATAAAATCTTTCAGAGTTTTATTTAATGCCGTTCCAATATGAATCGTGCCATTTGCATAGGGAGGGCCATCATGAAACATAAATGCTGGTTTTCCTGCATTTTTCTGCATGATTAAATCATATAATTTTTCTGTTTCCCATTTTGCTAGAATAGCAGGCTCACGTTTTGGCAAATTACCACGCATGGGAAAATCTGTTTTTGGCATATTAAGACTATTTTTATAATCCTGTGCCATATTCACAACATTCCTTTCTTGAAAAAAATTAATTAATTAAAATCCTCTAATACAGAGGGTGCAAATATAGAATTATTATTATTATTTTCTAGTTTAGATTGTACAGATGCCATTGCTGACGCAAGCATAGCATTTTTTGCCTCATCAAGTCCCACACCTGCAATTTCATCTGATGGTGGCGGAAGTTCTTCGTTTTCTTCCGGCATTGCTGAAATTTTTTCTAAATGTTCTTTATACATGTCAAATAAACTTCTTTTAAAATCAGCAACCATTTTTTTTGCTTCTGCGAGTAATTCTTTTTGTTTCGCAATTTCTGCACGATTTTTTTCCATTGCGATTTCATGCTGACGAGTTGCTTCGTCTAGTAGCATAGCCGCTTCTTCCTTAGCTCTTTCAATAATCTGTTCTGCTTTTTCATTTGCCTCACGCAAAACCCTATGTCCTTCTTTTTGCGCACCAAGTAACGCATCTTTCAGGGCTTCTTCATCACGCATATATTCACGGACTTTGTCAGCAAGTACCTGAATTTTATGATTACTATCTTCACGTTCTGCTTCAATTTCCTGAAAAGTCGTATCTAACTGACCAAAAAATTCATCAATATCTTCTGGACGATAGCCCCACGCTGCTTTTTCAAAGCGTTTTTCACGGATTTCTTGTGCTGTCATCATAACATATATTCACCTCTACAAAATAATTTTTTATAAATATTTTTCAATCATAATATGCAAACGCCCTTTTTGATTTGGCGCACTGATTGTCTTGAGCTTAAATTTTCCATATCCTCGAACAGAAAATATATCATTTGGTATTAATAAAACATCTGGTTTTACGATTTCCTGATAATTCACCATGACTAATCCTGCTAAAATTAAATGATTACATTGCTGTCTTTTCATACGCAAAGCAATTTTTAATACAGCGTCTAATCTGACAGATGACACAACACCAGTAATTTCCTGTGTGTGTTGCTGATAATCATCAGAAAATGGCAATTTATCAGTAATTTTCACACCCACACGACCAATTTTTGAAATTGGCAAAATAACAGGTGCAATTTTATTTAATACAAAACATTGTATTTTACCAGACGAAACTAAAATATCTCCAATCGTATTTCTTTCAATTTGCTGACTCATGAAACAGCCTAATACATCTCTATGTGTTAATTTATCCACTTCACGAAAATGAATAGTCAAGCAACTAATCGGAAACGCTTCATAATCCGGCAAACAATCCTGTGAATAAATACATAACACACCTCGTTCTGCATTTGCATAACCGCCATAAAACTGATAAATTCCCTGTGACAAATATTTTTTTAACATGCAATACTGTCGCATATCTAAAAAATTTGTAAAACTTCGCCAAGCGTTTCGCCTGCACATGTCCTGCACATGAGCCAATAAAATTTTATCTTCTTCCTGTTGTTTCTGATTCATAATAATTAAAATTAAATAATCACGCCATTATTTTCAAGTTCTGCTGCCAAATCATCGCCAATAAATCCGACATTATAAGGCGTAATAATATAAGTCAGATTTGCAACTGGCTTTAAACTGCCACTAATCGCATAAGATACACCTACTAAAAAATCAATAATTCTTCTGCGATTTTCGGGTGAGGCTGTTTCTAAATTTAACACAACTGTTTTACGACTAATTAAATGATCTGCAATTGCTTTGGCATCTGTAAAAACTTCAGGTTTTACAAGAACCACTTGCAACTGTGCAGTAGCCTGAATATTCACAATATTAGACCCTGGTTCACGTCCTGCCATTTGTTCTTCAATGCTTGTAACAGGCGGAATATCATGCGACTGTCGAACCGGCACTTGCTCCGGCACATCATCAGACGGAAAGAAAAACTCTTTCATGTTCTTGAAAAGCTCCATTTTATGCGCTCCTTTTCTCCGTATGTTATATTATCTATATTTTTGTCGGCGCACACGGACGCACCCTGTTATTATAAATTTAATTTCTTGCACCGAACAATGCCGAACCGATTCTAACCAAATTAGACCCAAATTTTATTGCCTGTGCATAATCATCAGACATACCCATTGATAAAATTTGCATATCTGTATCTGATATTTGCAATTCTTGCATTTTTAAATACAATTCTTGCATTGCCTGCAAAAAACTAGTATCACTAGATGGCGGGGGAATCGTCATCAGACCTTTTACATGTACATGCTTTAATTCTGAAACCTGTTTTAGCAAATCCGGTAAATTTTCAGGGGCAATGCCACTTTTAGAATCTTCACCACCAATATTCACTTCCAGTAAAATATCCTGTTGTAAATTTAATTTTCCTGCACAGCGTTCAATTTCTTGTGCAAGAGAAAATTTATTAACTGACTGAATCATTCTGACATTGCCAATAATATATTTTACTTTATTACTTTGAAGTGTGCCGATAAAATCAACAGGAATGCCTTGTATATAACTATCTTTTTTAGATTGATATTCCTGCACTCGATTTTCACCCAACAGCTTTATTCCGGAAGAAATTGCAATATTTACAAGTTCCGGCGCAACTGTTTTGGTCACTGCCATAAATGCAATATCTTCTGGATTTCGATTAGATTTTAAAGCCATTTCTGCAATTTCAGCAGAAATTCTCGCATAATTTTCCTGTACCTGTTTATTCTCCATCTGCATCAATTCCTTTCGTAATAATAGCATCATACAAAGCTAGATAACTTTTTTCTGGTCTTTGTTTAGAAATTACATAATCTTCGCCCTCGTAAATTACATCTAGTTTTCTAAATTCGGGCTGTTCGCCGTCCAGAACATAAACCCCCCTATATTCTGTTGTTACTTGCCTTACTTTTCCAGTTTCTTCATCTGTAATTTCTTCTGTAATTGGTTTAAAATGCAATGCGGTTCTAGGAACACGAATGCCCTGAAGATCCTTATATTTATCCAGAACCAGTTCTACATTTTCTACTCTATGCTGAACTAAATCATATGTCATGGCTTCACAAGTAATCCCCATAATAGTCTTATCTTCACCAGCATTGGCATTCATAAAACTAATAATACCTGTTACAGTATCCGAAGTAGAAGAAAATTTTAATATTAATTCATCATCTGTTTTGTATTTTTTTTCCGAATTATCAACAACAACAACAAGCACCCATTGATAACTATCAATTAATTTGCCGACAATACTAGAATCCGTGATAACACGATTTTCTATATTCTGGAGCTGTTCTACGGAAAGCGCATTTATATTTTCTAGGTTTAACTCATCCTCATAGCCGTCAGCATAACTTGCAAAATAAGCTGCCTTATCTGCTGAAATCACAGATATTGGCGTTCCCTGCGACTGTTGCAACGCTGTAATTTCGCCTTGAATTTTATTCATACGCTCTTGATAACTGGCATCATCACCAGTAATTAACTGATAAGTCCCTAATAAAACTGCCATTTCTTCTTTTGATTCCTGTAAACTAGTCAAATTATTCTGTTCTCTTTGATATAAAAAGCTTTTATAATTTTGTGTAAACAGCTCCGCCATACTAGCTGGCTGTGCTGTCTGTGTCGTACCGGGATTAGAAATCCGCTTTAATAAATATAATTCATTTTCAAGCGCAGTAATTTTCTGCTTCATTTCAATCTGATTTTCAGACGAATACACATTTGCAATCACACTGCCAATGCCGAGTTTTCCGCCATCAGCGACTTCGTAACTAATCACGCCATCACCAGCATATGTAATTACAGTTTCATCACGAATAAACACCCCTTGTACTAATTCCGAGTTATTGCCCTGTGATATCAAAGCTGTTTCTGTTTCATAGCTTTGATTAAATTTTTTTAAAATTACATTTACGACTGTAATAATAATAAACAATGCCACAAGAACCAGTACAGCAGACAGCATTTCAGAATTCATGCCGGCTTATTCCTGCTTGTCCTCATTATTATTATTATTATCCAGAATAGAAACTGGATGTGCCGGCGCAATCGTAGAAATTGCATGCTTATACACAAGCTGTTGCTGACCTGCACAGTCAAAAATCACCACATAATTATCAAAGCCTTTTACAATGCCTTTGCACTGAAAGCCGTTTACTAAATACGTTGTCACTGGTATTTTTTCCTTTCGTGCCTGATTCAAAAACGTGTCTTGAAGATTCATGTTCATAAATTTTATCTCCTTTCAAAATAAACAAAGTATTTCTTATCTCTTGTTACAGAAATACTCACTAAACATTATACCACATATTTTCATTTTTGGCTATCATTTTTTCTGCTTTTTTAGAAATTTTTTGCAGTTCGTCATATATACTCAATATTAACCAATGAATTTGAGAATTTCGACGAAACCAAGATAATTGCCGTTTGGCATATGTTA
>CAMWHN010000091.1 GCA_947174085.1 uncultured Ruminococcus sp. | reverse complement strand
GTTATTGTAGATTATAAAACAAATATATCTCAAGAAGTATCAGAATAATTAAAAATATATAGCAAACAATTAGGCTTATATCAAAAAGCGATAGAATTAATTCTTGATGAACCTGTGAAACAAGCATATATTTATTATTTTACAAAAAATAGTACTATCGAAGTAGATTTAGAAAATATAGATTATTAAAAATAATTTTAATATTTTAAATTAAAAAAGAGTCAGTTTTAAAAGCTGGCACTTTTTTGTATCGATTGCATAAACTATATTAGAAAATTCTGAAAGGAGAATATTCATGCCAAAGATTTTTTTAAGTCCATCTACACAAGAATGGAATCCCTATATTGACGGCGGTACAGAAGAACAGTACATGAATTTACTTGCTGACGCTATGGAGCCTTATTTAAAAGCAAGTGGTATATCTTTTGTACGAAATGACCCTGATAGAAATGCTATTGGCGCAATTGCAGATTCTAATTCTGCTTACTATGATGTACATCTTGCCTTGCATAGTAATGCTTCTCCAGAAGATATGGCTGGTTTGCTAAGAGGTATTGATATTTATTATTCGCCTTATAGTATTTCTAGTGAAAAATTAGCCATTACTATCGCAAATGATATGAAAAATATTTATCCGATTCCTTCAAAAGTAACTGCTCGTCCAACGACTACCCTCGGAGAAGTAACTCGTACAAATGCCGTTGCTGTACTTTGTGAATTGGGCTATCATGATAACAAAGAAGATGCAGCTTGGATTAGAAATAATTTAAATGCTATTGCTAGTAATTTAGTTTCGTCATTATGTGATTATTTCGGATTGCCATTTGTTTCGCCTGTAGCCGTTGTGAAAGGCGTTGTTATTACAGACGGTTCGGGCTTAAATCTAAGAAACTTTCCTAGTCCGCAGGGGGATTTGATTACTTCTATTCCGAATGGTTCATCTGTGACAATTTATGGAAGTGTCAATAACTGGTATGTGATTACATGGAATGATTTTACAGGCTATGTTGTATCAGATTATGTCGTAGTTGGGTGACATCCTCCCCCGCCTAAAGAGGCGGGGGCTTCCTGTTTAACCAGTCTGATACTATGTGATTTGGCATAGATGCTGTAGTCGTGCAGGCTAACCCCGTGTGTCCCACGGTTCTTGATTTCAGGTTATGCAGAGATTAACCGCATACCCTCATTTCTGATATTGATGGCAGCGTTGACATCCCTGTCATGATGTGTTCCGCAATCTGGACAAATCCATGCACGAATACTCAAACTTTTCGTTTCAGGATTTTTATAATCACAACAGGAGCAAAGTTGAGAACTTGCAAAGAATCTGTCCACTTTTATTAATTTTTTGCCAAGTTCATCCAATTTATACTGCAAAAAAGTTGTGAACATTCCCCAACCATTATCAGCAACGGATTTGCCAAAATGTAATGACTGTGACATTGATTGCATATTCAAATTTTCAATACAGATGCAATCATAAGTATCTGCTAATTTCCGTGACAATTTATGCAGAAAATCTTTTCTTTGATTCGCAATCTTTTCATGCAGTTTTGCAATTCTGATACACTGTTTTCTGCGGTTATTTGAATTTTTCTGCATCAGGGATAATCTGCGCTGTTCTTTTTTCAGTTTCTTTTCTGCTTTTCTGTAATATCTTGGATAAGCCGGCTCATTTCCGTTGCTGTCTTTGTATAATTCGTGCATGGAAAAATCAAGTCCCAAAAATTTCTGCAAACTCTGTTCCTGTACTTGGTTTTCATACTCGAACAGAATACTTGCATAGTATTTTCCGCTTGCTGTCTGACTGATTGTTACAGATTTAATTTTGTAATCTGCCGGAATATTTCTGTGCTGTTTTATCCTGACAAGTCCTGTTTTGGGCAGTCGAATATAACCATTTTCAATTCTTACAGAACCTTTCTGATTATTTGTTGTATAAGCGTTCCGGCTTTTGTGCTTTGATTTGAATTTCGGGAATCCGAATTTTTCAGGATGACTGAAAAAATTACTGTAGGCTTTCTTTAAATTCATCTGTGCATTTGCAAGCGCAAGACTGTCTACTTCTTGCAGCCATTCAAATGCTGTCTTATACTGTGCAGGCGTAAGATTCAGATTTTCACCTGTCTGCTTATAATATTCTATTTTATCTGACAGCATTTTGTTATAAATAAACCTGACGCAGCCAAAAGTTTTTGAAAACAAAGCTTTCTGTTCTGCATCGGGATAAATTCTGAATTTGTATGCTTTGTTTGCCATACTTTCACCACCCTGCAATTTCTGATTCTATTATCTCATATTTTTCTGTGTTTGTCAAGTCCGCAATTCATCCTCCACTTTCGCTCACTTCGTTCGCTTAGAAGTGAGGGTATTCTGCCGAGAATAGGATAAAAACTGCTGTCAGTTCAAAATACTAGACAGCAGTTTTTTTTTATTTGATAAATTATTTAATTTCGTCATGATGTGCCTGTAAAGACTTCACACCAAAATGTTTATTTTCTTTAATAGCACGAATGCCCTCAATACTAGCCTTTGCAGCAGCCATGGTTGTAATATATGGGATTCTATGCTTGATAGCCATTTTGCGAATATAACTATCATCATGCATACTTTCTTTGCCGATAGGCGTATTAATAATTAATTGAATTTGACTATTTGCAATGAAATCACCAACGTTTGGACGACCTTCATACATTTTGTAGACACGTTCACAAGAAATATTCTGTGATTTTAATAATTTATAACATTTATGCGTAGCGAGAACTTTAAAGCCTAATTCATTAAATGCCTTTGCAATTTCTGGTAATTCTGCTTTATCACGTTCACAAACGCTTAATAAAACAGTTCCCTCAGATGGTAATCTAGTTTGTGTTGCTTCCTCTGCTTTATAATAAGCTTCTCCAAAAGATTCAGAAATGCCGAGAACTTCACCAGTAGAACGCATTTCAGGTCCTAAAATCGGGTCAACTTCTTGGAACATATTAAATGGGAATACAGCTTCTTTTACGCCATAATGTTTAATTTCTCTGTCTTTGAGTTCAGGCACAGGAGACGGCTTGCCCGTGATACTAGCCGTAATAATTTGCGTTGCAATTTGCACCATGTTAATACTACAAACTTTAGAAACTAACGGCACAGTACGAGAGGCTCTCGGATTTGCTTCCAGAACATAGACAGTATCACCCTCAATGGCATACTGCATGTTCATTAAGCCACAAACGCCCATTTCTACAGCGATTTTTCTAGTATATTCTTTGATAGTAGCAATTTGATTTTCAGTTAGATTCTTAGACGGCAGAATACATGCAGAATCACCAGAATGTACGCCAGCAAGTTCGATATGTTCCATCACAGCCGGAACAAAGCAGTTAGTACCATCAGAAATGGCATCAGCTTCACATTCAGTCGCATGATTTAAAAATCTATCAATTAAAATTGGTCTGTCTGGTGTCACACCAACAGCGGCAGACATGTAAATTCTCATCATTTCGTCATCATGGACAATTTCCATACCACGACCGCCCAACACATAAGATGGACGCACCATAACAGGATAGCCAATTTTATTCGCAATGGCAAGTGCTTCTTGAACATTGACAGCCATACCAGATTCAGGCATAGGAATATTTAATTTTTCCATCATGGCTCTGAAATGGTCTCTATCTTCAGCTAAGTCAATTGTTTCAGGAGACGTGCCTAAAATATTCACACCGTATTTTTTCAAGTCATTAGCGAGATTTAACGGTGTTTGACCGCCGAACTGTGCAATTACACCAATTGGCTTTTCTTTGTCATGAATGCTAAGTACATCTTCTAGTGTCAACGGTTCAAAATATAATTTATCAGATGTATCATAATCTGTAGAAACTGTTTCCGGATTACAGTTTACTATAATAGACTCAAAGCCAAGTTTTTTGAGAGCTAATGCCGCATGTACACAGCAATAATCAAATTCTATGCCCTGCCCAATTCTGTTAGGACCTCCGCCGAGAATCATAATTTTTTTCTTGTCTGTATTACAAGGACTTTTATCTTCTTCCAAATGATAAGTAGAATAATAATAAGCTGAATTTTCTGTACCACTGACATGAACGCCTTCCCATGCTTCACGAATATTAAATTTCAAACGTTCTGCACGGATAGCTTCCTCTGGTATTTCCAATAATTGACTTAAATATCTGTCACTAAAGCCATCTAATTTTGCTTGTTTTAAAATTGGCATTTCCGGAACAGAACCTTTTAGTTTTAAAAGCTGTTCTTCTTCCTGCACTAATTCTAACATTTCTTGCAAGAAATAATGCTTAATTTTTGTCAATTCGTAAATTTCATCAATTGTTGCTCCTTTTCTCAAAGCTTCGTAAATAATAAACTGTCGTTCACTAGTTGGGCAATTTAACATAGTCAGCAATTCTTCTTTAGATTTCTCATGAAAATCTTTTGCAAAACCCAAGCCATAGCGACCAGTTTCTAAACTTCTAATTGCTTTCTGGAACGCTTCTTTGTAAGTTTTACCGATGCTCATGACTTCGCCAACGGCTTTCATTTGTGTGCCTAGCTTATCTTCTGCGCCTTTAAATTTTTCAAATGCCCATCTTGCGAATTTAATCACGACATAATCGCCGTCTGGCTGATATTTATCAAGCGTACCATATTTTCCGCAAGGAATTTCGTCCAGTGTCAGACCACAAGCAAGCATAGCAGAAACTAACGCAATTGGGAAACCAGTTGCCTTAGATGCCAATGCAGAAGAACGTGATGTTCTTGGATTAATTTCAATTACAACAATTCTGTCTGATACAGGGTCATGTGCGAATTGGCAATTACAACCGCCAATTACTTCAATAGCTTCTACAATTTTGTAAGAATATTCCTGCAATTTTTTCTGAACTTCTTCAGAAATTGTCAACATCGGAGCTGAACAGAATGAATCTCCTGTATGAACACCAATCGGGTCAATATTTTCAATAAAGCAAACAGTAATAATATTATTATTCGCATCACGAACAACTTCTAATTCTAATTCTTCCCAACCGCCAATGCATTCTTCTACTAGCACTTGATTTACAAGACTAGCTTGCAAACCTCTTGCACAGACGGTTTTCAATTCATCTATATTATAGACCATACCACCGCCTGCACCGCCCATGGTATAAGCAGGACGCAATACAACTGGATATTTTAATTCTTCTGCGATTTTAACGGCTTCTTCTACTGTGTAAGCAACTTGACTGCGTGGCATTTCAATGCCAAGCTTTGCCATTGTATTTTTAAATTCTATTCTGTCTTCGCCTCTTTGAATCGCATCTACCTGTACACCGATAACTTGTACATGATATTTTTTAAGAATACCTGCTTCTGATAATTCTGAACAAAGATTTAGTCCAGACTGTCCGCCGAGATTCGGCAACAATGCGTCAGGACGTTCTTTTTCAATAATCTGTGTCAATCTTGTTAGATTCAACGGCTCAATATATGTGATGTCTGCAACGTCAGGGTCAGTCATAATGGTTGCTGGATTGGAATTGACTAACACGACTTCATAACCAAGCTTGCGAAGTGCTTTACAAGCTTGCGTGCCGGAATAGTCAAATTCGCACGCCTGTCCAATAATAATAGGACCTGAACCAATAATCATAATCTTGTGAATGTCTTGTTTTTTTGGCATGTTTAACTCTCCTACCTGCGCCAAGCGCAAAAATTTTTTTCGCATGAATTATGCTTGTATTAATCATAGCATAAAACGACAAAAATTGCAAGAGGTTATCTGAAATATTTGTATCTTTTTTTAGTAAAAAATAAATTTGCTATTAAATAATAGATCAATCATGGCATTTGTAACGCTTTTATCTGTTCTGAATTTAAAAAAATTTATTATACTAATAAAAAAACAAATAAGCTGTCAGGCTATATACAGCTTATTTATGATAACATTTTTCTGCTCTTGTGACATAATTTCCGTTCATATCCCGAATATGCCGGAGTTCCGCTTTTGCCTGTTTTTTATCTTGATACGCATACAAAAAATCTAAATATTCATTATAATCATCATCAGAGTTGTCAGAAATATAAAATATAATATAATAATTTTTAGATTTATCAAAATTTACTTGTATAATATCAAGTTTTGCTTGATAATTTTCAGCAAATTCTTGTGCCTCTATAAGTAAATTTTTTGAAAATTCTTCTTGCATATGCTTTTCTAGTTTCATAGCTTTTTTATGTTCTGTTCTGTCTTTTCTTTTTATCCAAAATTTTCTATCTTCTAGACGTTTAAGATAAGGACATTTTTTTTGAATACATTCGTGGGATTTTAATAACTGCTCTGTTAATGCGCCTCGGTGCAGTTTATAATTACAATAACCAATAATCTGCTCTTTGTTTACATGATTTGCCCATTTTCTGTCAATTAGCTGTACAGTAACTAATTTGTTTTTTTCTGTTTCTAACATAATATCACCTTCAATCTAACTTTAATTTTTTCTGTTACATATCAAGAGTTTAAATATATATAATCATAAACATAGAGTATTTGTTTTGCTAATTTATGCAAAAATCTTTTGTTTTTTCTTATTTTGATTATAGCATGATTTCTGTAATCTGTCAAGCGAAATAAAATGAATTATGTCCAAAAATACTTGACAAGTTAAGAAATATATGTTATCATAAAATTAGTAAAAAACCATAAGATATATAAAATGATGTCTGAGGGAGGGATTGCATGAAATGTATCAAATGCAAGAAAGAAATTCCAGATGGAAGTATTTTCTGTAATTATTGCGGAATCAAGCAGGATAATCCTAAACGAAATACGAAAAAAAGAGGCAACGGACAAGGTACTGTTTATCGTAGAGGAAACGGCAAATGGCAAGCAGAAGTTACACTAGGATATTATATTAAAAATGGAAAATATTATCGAAAACGGATTACGAAAGGCGGATTTGACAAAAAAAAAGATGCACTTGCTTATTTGGCAATATTACAAACAGACCAAGGCAAAAAGAAACAAATCACAGTTGGAGAGCTATGGGAGCTGTTTCAAGATGCTAAAATGCAAAGATTAAGTCTTTCCAGACAGAAATGTTATCAGATTGCTTATAAAAAAATTATAAATGAAGTAAGCTATCGAAAAATAGATGATTTCACAGTACAGGAATTACAAAATATTGTGGACAAATTCGGAACAAGTTTCAATACAAAAGCAGATATTAAAAATTTATTTTCGTTATTATATCAACTTGCCATGCGTGATGATTATATCAATAAAAACAAGGCTATTTATATTCAACTTCCTGAACATGCGAAGAAAGAACGTGAAATTTTCACAGATACAGAAATCAAAACTATCTGGAATGATTATAAAAATAATCCATCACCAATTACAGCACATTTGCTTATCATGCTTTATACAGGTATGCGAACAGGAGAATTATTAACTATTCAAAAAGAAAATATTAATTTAGAACAGCAATATTTAACCGGAGGTATTAAAACAGAGAAAGGCAAGAAACGAAAAATTATTCTTCCAGATAAAATTTTGCCTGTAATAAAATATTTATTATCTATTACAACAAGTAAGACGCTTTCTTGTTATCGCAGTGCTTATTTTTTCAGACGAGATTGGAAATTAAAAAAGGCAGAATTAAAAATCCGTGAAAATCTGGAACTATATTGTTGCCGACATACTTATGTTACTAGATTAACTGCCCTGAAAATTAGCCCTGCTATGTTACAGGAGCTTGCAGGACACGAAGATTATGAAACAACACTGGAATATACGCATTTATCAATTCATGAAAGATTGGCGGAAGTAAACCGTCTTTTATAACTTAAATGTATTACACACTTGTTACATACGAACTGTAATAAAACAGCGTATTTTACTTACTTTTAAGTCCAGTGTAGATAGTCTTAAAATATTTTTATAATCTTAATAT
>CAMWHN010000090.1 GCA_947174085.1 uncultured Ruminococcus sp. | reverse complement strand
CCTATAAGTATTAATTAATTCAGAATTAATATCATTAATTAAAATAAATTTTGGTTTTTTCAGAGACAAAATATCAAATAATACAGCCCCTCCGCCAACAAAAGGCTCACAATAGCTTGTTATTTTATCTGGATATTTTAATCTAATATCCGCTAATAATTGACTTTTCCCCCCTGCCCATTTCAAAAATGGTTTTATTTTAGTTTCTCTCACAAAATCACCTCTCTAACAATCATAATTAATTATAGCACATGATTTAAAATCATGCAAGAAAATTTTTATAAAAAAACCGTCCGGAAATTATCTCCAGACGGTTTTTTATATTTATCATTCATCTATATCATTTTCTGAAATTTCAGTTTCTTCAGATTCTATTAATTTATCCTCTGATTCTTTGCCTAATAATTCAGGCAATTCCATTCCCGCTTGCTTAAATAATTCATGTAACGGCGGAACAGATTTCATCATGCCAGAAATAAAATTCGCTGTTGAAGTTTGCCCATCTGCATTCTGTCCGCTATCCCAAACAGTAACTTTATCAATTTTAATATTTTTCACAGCTTCTACTTGAATTGCAACTAATTCCTCAATCTTTTCAGCAATCAGCAATTTCACAGCGGCATTTGCATCACCTCCAGCGGCTTCTACAATTCTACGCATACCTTCTGCTTGACGTGTTAAAATTTCTTGCTGACCTTTTGCTTCTGCTTCCATACGGGCAAAAATTGCATCTGCTTCACCACGAGCTTTTCTTCTGGTAACTTCTGCTTCCGCTTCGGCATTAATTTCTGCCTGCTCTTTTGCAATTTCAGCTTTCACAATAATATCTGCTTTTTGTGTTGCTTTTTCCAGTTCTGCACGAGTTAATTCTGCTTCTTGCTGTGCATAATATGCTTCTTGTTTTGCTTTTGCAGACTGCACTGCTTCTGCTGCTGTTGCCTGTCTTAAAGATTCCGCTTCACGTTCACGGCGAATAGCCTCTGACTGTGCCACAGCAACTCTTGCCTTATTCTCACCCTCAATTGCAGAGGCATTCGCTTTCGCTACTTGTACACGCTGTTCTTGTTGAGCATTTGCCTGACCAATTTCACCATCTCTATTTTGTTCAGCAACACTTCTTTTTGCATCATTCACAGCTTTTGCAGCGGCTTCTTTTCCTAAAGCGTCTAAATAACCAGATTCGTCTGTAATATCTGTCACATTGACGTTAATTAAACGCAGACCAATTTTTTTCAATTCTATTTCTACGTTTTTAGAAATCGCAATTAAAAATTTATCTCTGTCAGCGTTAATTTCTTCAATATCCATAGTTGCAATAATCAAACGCAATTGCCCAAAAATAATATCTTTTGCAAGTTCCTGTATTTCAATCATTTTTAAGCCTAATAAACGCTCTGCAGCATTTTGCATAACGCCGGCTTCTGTAGAAATACCGACTGTGAAACGTGACGGAACATTAATTCTAATATTTTGCTTAGACAATGCATTTCTTAAATCTACGTTCATAGAAATTGGTGTTAAATCTAAATACTGATAAGACTGAATCACAGGGACTATAAATGCCGCACCACCATGAATACATTTGGCACTTCGTGGCTGTCCAAATTCATCTGTACCGACTTTACCGTAAATGACAAGAATTTTATCAGACGGGCATTTCCGGTAACGTGATAAAATTGCAATCATAGCCGCAAATAGAATTACTACAATCACGCATACTACTACTAACACTGCAAGATTCATAAAAAACACTCCCTAAATAAAATAAATTTATATATATTAAATATATTTAATATTCCTCAACAACAAGTATATCGCCTACAACGTCCGTTACTAATACTTGTGCGCCTGTCTGTAAAATTTTTTCTCCGGAATTGACAGCGTCAAGCTCACAGAATCGCCCTTGTAACTGCATTGTGATTTTTCCTGTACCGTCATTCTTAGAGGGAATTGTTAAATATACTGTTGCTGTTTCGCCGATTGCATTTTTTAAATTTAATGTTCCGTTTTCTGCGAGTTTAAAAGACATCTGCACCATTTTAGCGACTAGTATCATCATGAAAAAGCCACAAATTATGCCTATTAAAATACTGGTTAAATTATTTAATCCAGAGCTGATACAAATAATTGACACCCAGCCAAAGACAGCTAAAAAAATAGCAATTGTCTGCAAAGTTAATAATTTCAATGTCGCAAAATCTGCCGGATTACTGCCATCTGCTATAAAATCTGTATGATTGATAGTATTATCTAAATCAATATCTAAATCATCAATCCCCGAAGTATCTGAAAATTCTACACCTGCGTCATGATGTCCGCCCATCATAGCTAACAGCATTTGTAATACTAACAACAATGAAGCTGGTATTGCAATGCAATATAAAATTTTCAGCACTTCGCTCAGGCTATCCCACCATACTTGCATGAAATTTGCCCCCTCTTGTATGTAAATTTTATTTACTGTAACTATCATAGCACAATTTCTGTTTTTTGTCAAGTATTTTTCTGTTTTTTGCAAAAAAATTCTAATTTGTTTCAAAAGTTTAAAATAAATTACAAAAAACACTTGCTTTTTTTTGCAATTTATGGTATAATATTTTTGTTTCACTGTAAACAGAATTTACATAAATAAAGCTCTTGAAAGGATGAATCTTATGGACAATGCAGAACTTGGACGAAGATTAAAAACAGCTAGACTTGCTAAAAAAATGACACAAAGTGATGTTGCAGGGAATTTTATTACACGCAATATGCTAAGTCTCATTGAGAGTGGTTCTGCTACACCGTCTATGAAAACATTAGAATATCTTTCTGGTGTTTTGGAAATTCCTATGGAAAAATTAGTTTCAGAATCCGGCATTTCCAACGAACATGAAAAGGCGTTCCATGCTTTGCAACAGGCAAAAAAATTGCTTTCTGAAAAAAAATATCAGAAATTTTTGGATTCTATTCGTCCAGAGGGGATATTTTCAGACGAATTACATGCACTTTGTAGCATTGCCCATATGGAAATTGCAAGGGAATTAGCGAAATCTAAACAAATCGAACAATTACAAAATGCCGTTTCTCATGCAAGATTTGCTTCTATAGAGGCTTCAAAAGGCATTTATGCGAATACTTCCCGTGTCACACAAGCAAATCAATTAATTTCAAAATTAGCACAGTATTTAAGCAATTATTATTCTAATTTAGCACAGTCTAATCCTAAAACATCTTAGAGCCTATTTAGTATTTCAGTGTGCATGATAGTTTAAACAAAATAATTTGCTGATATAATTCTGTGAAATATCCAGCCAACAAAAAATCTGATATAAGATTTAAAAATAATAAATATTCAAATCACATTGTAAAAGACCGCAGAAAGTAGTTTTCTAAGATGTGATTTTTCTTTTTAAATTAAAGCCATTTTGTTTGAAAAATATTATAATTTCTTCATTTTAGATAAAAAACTATTGATTATGCAACAATTTTCACAATCGAAAAAGGAAATTTAATATAACATCTTGACATCAGACAGATTCCGATGTATAATAAAAACATATCGCATGCGAGGTGAATAAAATGCATTTGATTGATGTTAAAATCTTAAATACAGCGATTGAGAGATTGCTGAACCAATCTTTATCAAAGTATGACATTACATATGCACAGGCAACGGTTATTGGATATTTGAAATCTAATTCACACAAAATAATATGTCAAAAGGATATTGAGATTAACCTTGGTCTTTCTACTCCAACTGTCAATAGTATATTAAAACGCATGTTGGAAAAAGGCATGGTAGAAATCACTGTCCAGACAGATGATAAACGTTTCAAAACAATCAGACTTACAGAAAAATCAGAAAGTCTTTCTACTATAACGAAAGAAAAAATTTCCGATATACAACAAAAAATTTCAAAAAACATATCCGAACAGGATATTGAACTGTTTAATTCTGTGATTAAGCAGATGATAAATAATATAAATCAAGGCTAAAGAGAGGCATTCCAAACGGAATGTCTTGATTATTACAAGAAAACATCGTATGCGATGTTATATGAAGGAGGAAAAACTAATGGAAAAAATCTGGAACAAAAAATTCATTTTGCTTTTCATCACTAATCTTTTGATGATGGCTACGTTTTATGCGTCTGTACCAATTATACCAGTGTATTGTGCAGAGGTCGATATTACAGGATCTAAGATCGGAATTGTATTGACAGCTATGTCTATCACAACAGTCCTGTTCAGACCATTTGCAGGGTATATAATCGACAATTTCAACAGGTATCGAGTGTATCTATTATTTCTTGGGCTGTTTACACTGTCATTTCTTGGATTTTCTCTGTTTAAAGCGTTTAGCATTTTGGTATTGATTCGTTTGTATATGGGCGTGGTGTATTCTGTATGCGGCTCATCAACTATGACACTTGCAGGTGATGTACTGCCCCAGAAAAAGGTTTCTGAAGGAATCAATCGTTTTACACTTACCATATCTATTGGAATGGCGGTTGGTCCATTCGTAGGAATACAGATTCAGAATCATATGAGCAGTAAGGCTTCTTTTATTACATTGTTCGCACTTTGTGTAATCGCTTTCATCTTTGTTTCTATGTGCCGTATAGAGTATTCTAAGCAAAAGCCAAAATCTTTTTCGCTGAAAGGTGCTTTTTACGGTCCAGCAGTACCATTTATGCTTAACATGATGTTTATTATGATTCCCTTTGGAGCAATGTTGGCATATTCTGCAATGCTTGCACAAGAGAAAGGCATTTCATCTGTAACACCATATTTCTATGTTTGTCTTGTAGTTGGAATGCTTATCTCTAAGTTCTCAACACAAAAAATGATAGATACAGGAAAACATAAGATTTTAGTGATTATTTGCCTTATTCTTTTAACAGCAACAATGGCAAGCTACTACTTTATGAATACCACAGTACATTTCTTAATCATTGCTGTGCTTTTAGGACTTGGTTATGGAATTTTGCAACCGTTGTTCCAGTCTCTTGTAACAGGAACAACACCTATTCAGAACCGAGGAACAGCAAATGCTACCTATATGCTTTCCTATGATATTGGTATTGGTATTGGTTCACTGTGTATGGGTTTTGTGCAGAATACAATAGGTTTAAGCACTGGATTTACATTGACCGCAATTGCCTATGTCGTAGCAGGTTTGATTTTTTTGTGCTATACAGATGGTTACTATAGAAATTTACTTCAGAACAACAAATAAGCATCTAAAAATAATGTGCAGAAAATAAGGACAGTCACTCTAGAATGAGTTATAGTGTAAGTGTAAACATACATTGACTCAAAGGAATGATGTCTTTTGAGTACGAGTTATACACCATGCTAAGAGCTGATTTAGTATTTCACTGCACACGTCTTTTCGGCAAATTTTGCTGAATCCGCACACACCGAGGTACTAAACAGAATCTTAGATAAATATATTTGTGAAATATCTTTTTAAGAACAAAAAATTTTTCTATAAATTATTTGAAAAATCAGGAAAAAAAGCTTGACAAATGTCAAAATATATGTTATACTAAAAATACCTCTTTTGCAGGGGGTATTTTTTATGTGCCTTTTTAACCTCTGTCAAATGAGGGAGGCGTGACTTCGCCGGACAAGCCGGCAAAAGTAATTCTATTCAGGAGGTGCCGTAATGAGAGTGAAAGTGACTTTAGCTTGTACAGAGTGCAAGCGTCGCAATTATGTGACAAAGAAAAACAAGAAAAATGACCCTGACCGTATTGAAATGAATAAGCATTGCAAATTCTGTCGTAAGCACACATTGCACAAAGAAACCAAGTAAACGGAGGTCTTAACGCATGGCGAAAGAAAAAAAGGACGCTCTGGAAAAAACAGCTAAAAAGGACACAGATAAAAATCTTGAAAAATCCAGTAAAAAAGAAAAGACTGATAAAAAATCTGAAAAGAAGTCTTCTGGTATTGGCAAATGGTTCAAAGATTTAAAAATTGAATTTCATAATGTCACATGGCCAACAAGACAAACTGTTATGATAAATTCCAGTATTGTACTTGGAACAATTATCATTGCAAGTATTTTTGTAGGACTTCTTGACGCTGGTCTTTTGGAATTAATAAAATTCCTGCTTGGACTAGCTGGAAACCAGTAATGCGTAACATTTTCTAAGCAGAAGGGAGTTTTTGTAATGGCAGATACTGCAAAATGGTATGTCGTTCATACGTATTCAGGGTATGAAAACAAAGTAGAACAAAATATCAAAAAAGTAGTAGAAAACCGTAAACTGCACGACCAGATTCAAGAAGTGCAAATCCCTACGGAACATGTTACAGAGTTCGTTGACGGAAAGAAAAAAGAATACGACCGCAAAATTTTCCCAGGTTATGTAATGGTAAAAATGATTTATACGGACGATTCTTGGGCAGTTGTGCGTAACACAAGAGGTGTGACAGGTTTTGTTGGACCCGGTTCACAGCCAACCCCTCTTTCAGAAAAGGAAGTTGCCGCTATGGGCATTAATTCCAGACCTGCAATCGAAGTTGATTACAGCGTTGGCGACAGAATCCGTGTAACTGGTACTACAATGGACGGTTTCACAGGTATTGTAAAAAGCATTGATTTAGAACATGAACAAGTAGAAGTACTTGTCAGCATGTTCGGTCGTGAAACACCAACAACCGTTGCATTACATCAAGCTGTCAAACTTGATGATTAAAATTATTTAAATTTATGAAAAAAATCAGAAAATATGATATTATTATATTTTCACAGTGGGAGAATAGAAAATAAAATTAATTCTATTCGCCTTTACCACAAATTATGGAGGTGTGCGTCATGGCACAGAAAGTAACTGGCTATATTAAGCTTCAAATTCCAGCAGGTAAAGCTACACCTGCACCGCCGGTAGGTCCTGCATTAGGTCAGCACGGCGTAAATATCATGGCATTCACAAAAGAATTTAACGAAAGAACTAAAAACGACATTGGTATGATTATTCCTGTCGTGATTACAGTTTATGCAGACCGTTCTTTCTCTTTTATCACCAAAACTCCACCGGCTGCTGTTTTAATCAAAAAAGCTTGCGGTATTGATAGCGGTTCTGGTGTTCCAAACAAAACAAAAGTCGCAACTATCACAAAAGACCAGATTCAGAAAATTGCAGAAACAAAAATGCCTGACTTGAATGCAGGTTCTCTCGAATCCGCAATGAGTATGATTGCCGGTACAGCACGTTCTATGGGTGTTGTTGTAAAAGACTAATTCAAACTGTAATCTGAATTAACAATACGGTGGCAGGAAATTTCCTTTCCGCTATGACCACTAATTAGGAGGAAAATTATATCATGAAGCATGGTAAAAAATATGTTGACAGCCTTAAGGCAATTGACACGACTAAATTCTATGATTCTACAGAAGCATTAGATTTAGTATGCAAGAATGCAAAGGCAAAATTTGATGAAACCGTAGAAGTACACATTCGTTTAGGCGTTGACTCCAGACACGCAGACCAGCAAGTTCGTGGTGCTGTAGTTTTGCCAAACGGTACAGGTAAACAAGTAAGAGTTTGTGTATTCTGCAAAGAAGATAAATACGAAGCTGCACAGAATGCAGGTGCAGAATTTGTTGGCGGTCAGGACTTAGTTGACAAAATCATGAAAGAAAACTGGATGGATTTTGACGTTGTTGTTGCATCTCCTGACATGATGGGCTTAGTAGGTCGTTTAGGTCGTATTTTAGGACCTCGTGGCTTAATGCCAAACCCAAAAGCAGGCACAGTAACACCAGATGTTGCAAAAGCTGTTACAGAAGCAAAAGCTGGTAAAATTGAATATCGTTTGGACAAGACAAATATTATTCACTGTCCAATCGGCAAAGTTTCTTTTGGAGCTGAAAAGCTTGACCAGAATCTTTCTACATTGTTAGAAGCTGTTGTAAAAGCAAAACCTGCGGCTGCAAAAGGCACATATTTGAAATCCTGCACAGTAACTTCCACAATGGGAGTTGGCGTGCCAGTTGTAACTTCAAAATATGGTGTATAAT
>CAMWHN010000089.1 GCA_947174085.1 uncultured Ruminococcus sp. | reverse complement strand
GAAATAATGAAATTTGCACTTGTTCCACTGTTATTATACACCATAAAAGCACGTTGTGGCAAGTGTTCAGGAATATCTTTTGTAGATTCTACATCGTTGCATGTATGTAACAATCATCACATAAACAGTCATAGGATTTTCAAAGAATATGCACAAAGAGGAAAAAGCTCAATGAGACGGTTTTACGGCTTCAAGCTCCATCTTATAATCAATAGACCTGTTCGAAAACCTTCTATCATTAAAAGAATTATTGGTTATGTTGTAAATTATAAATAGCAGGGATTTACATAAGGATTTTTATCATTTCCCAGCCCCACGCAGTATTTTAAAATATGTCGATTTTACGTTGCTTCCGTAATTTTACGTTACTCAGCTTATGTACTGTGAGAATGGTTTTTGGGGTACAGATTGGGGTCAGATTTATGGTACTTCTAATAAATAGTCTGCTTTTAAGAATTAGAGATAATATTCTATTGATATAACAAGAAAAAGAAATTGTTTTTTTAACTAAAGTAGGAATAGATTATTTTGCAAACAAAAGAGAACAGAAGTACTGTACTGTAATCTTAGATGAAACAACACATAAATCAATAGGTGTATTGGACGACAGAACAAGTAAAGAAGTGAAAAAATAGCTTACAGAAAATAAAATATTCGTTCAATAATCCGTGAATGTTCAGGTGCATATTCAACTGCATTACAGGAAATGCTGACCGATTATATACAAATAGCAAACATATTTCAACTGTACAAAAATCTTACAGATACTTTAATATCAGTCATAAATGTCAGTCTTCCAGTGAGGGCTAAAGATACTTTATGCCTATCTGACTAATTTTTTTTGTTAAACTCATGTTAATTACTACAGTTAAAAAAATTCCCATTATATTTTGAGAAGAACATAATGGGAGGTTAAATATTCTGTTTTTAAGAGTTAAGCTATAAAAATTTTACTCCACAAATTTTTTGCCAGATGAAGAATTACTATCCTCATTATAAATATCTCGTTTCACTTTAATTACTTCATCTACTACTTGCAGAATTGTTTCTCTAAAGCTATCCACATAAATATTGCTTTTTATTGCCACAGCATATTTTTGCAGGCTTTCCACATCTATACCATTCTCGGGCGTAAACAGTGTAATAATTGTAAGATTTAGGTTCCGACCAAACTTTTCACATGAAAACAACATAGAAAGACATTTATTTCGTTCACTTGTAAATTGAAATACAACTGCATCAGGATAATTTACATTATCTAAGTCAATCGCTTTTGCTTTTGTTCTTTTGCAAATTACTTCTCCATCAAAATCATTTATCATACTTTTAAATTCCTGATAAAGTTGATTCATAGATACTTTTTGACCGCTTAAAAGTGGAAGTGTTTTTTTCCAAGTAGAGATTGACAAAGAATAATTGAGGGTGAGTTTTTTCATGCCAATTTTGCGGAAGAACATGTTAAAATCACTTGTATCCCAATTCTCTGATGAACTGTCATATATAAAGTTATTCTCTGATTCAATTTCATATATTTTTACATTTGAAGATGCTCCACCACTTTCTAAAAATTTCAAACGTTCTTGAACTTCTGGTGACATTTGTATGTTACTTTTTACCATATATCTAAGTATCTCTAATTCTAAGTCATATAATTCCATCCATGCTAATGCAGATGCAAGAATTTGAACATCTTTACCATTATGATGGTAGTCTTTTATCCAATCATCAATTTTTTGCTTTTCCTGTTGAACTAATGCAGAACCACCTATTGCAAGTTTGCTGTATATTATCGCTAAAAATTCTTCCAACTTTACAGATGAAGGACATGAGCGGTAATAATTACGTTTTTCTACACGGTTTCCTATTGTATATTTTTCATAAAATGAACACGCAGTATTAAATTTATTTACATCAAAAGGTTGCTTTTTCGCATAGTACCACATAAGCATTCCAGCTAATTTCAAAAATTCTTCTATCAAACAATTACTCATGTTACTATAATATCCATCAGAATTATCTAAAATAACTCTAAGCATATATGTCAATTTATCTTCAACAGAAAAAACATTCTCATTCATATCAAGAGGAAGAGTAAAATTTCCATATTCTTTTGATTCTAGAAAATACATTGGTTTTTTTAGCAATTCAATAAAATTTTTTATTGTATGTATAGTCAAGTCATATTTACAATCATTTTCATTTGCATATTTTAATAGCATTATCTTATGAAGAATACATTCTAAATTGTAGTAGGGACTAGAGCATTCATCATTTACTAATTCTTCTAGGTGATTTTTTATATCCTCATTTAATAATTGGATATGCTCTTGCAGTAAACTGTTAAATTGAACCAAATAAGAATCTCCAAAAGAGGCAATTTCAGATTTCAAACACCATACTTCATTATAAATGGAGTCATATCCACCCTTAAAAGACCATATAATATAAGATTTATATCCTCTGTCTCTGTCCAAACCCAGTGTCTCAAAGATTCCATCTCTATGTTGAAATGATTCAGCTATATTATACAGAAGTTCTTTTGTTTTATTCAAATGCTTTTGCCTCTTCCGTTCAACAGTTTCCTGTTCTAATTTGTGGTGGCGTTCAACAGCTTCTAGCCGTTTTCTTTCTTCTTCTTCTGAAGCTTTCCTTGCTTCCCTTTCTAATCTGTGTTGATATTCTTGTTCAGCTATTCTTTGTTGTACTAGTTTTTCTTTTTCCTCCTCATCAATAGAAGTTCCCACAGAAAAGCCAATAATTGCTCCTAATATGCCAATGATAGCAGTCAATATATAGCCATCAAATCCTCCATTTCCAAATACACAACTACAAAGTTCGGCAAAAATACCAAGCGCAGTGCCTGTCATTGCACCAATAATTCCTCCAACAATTAAATAAATTATTTTTCTCATGATTTCCTCCATTTAGAAAAGATATTTTTTATATATATAATAAATATTAAAATAGAGATAATCTGACTGAACGAAATCCAGCCAAATACGCCTCTTACCTCATCACCACGCCAAAATTCAATTATAAAACGCCACATTGAATATAATAATAAGTAGTATGATAAAATTCGACTATCATATTCTTGTTCTTTTTTTCTTTTTTCTCTATACCAATAATAACACAGCATAAAAAGAAACAATTCAATTGCTGATTCCATTAATTGTATTGGGATACGATTGACCCATTGTTCATCTTGTGATATAACTCGATAAGGAATTGCAATCCAACTGTTACTCTGTGTACCATAGCAACAACCAGCAAAGAAGCATCCAATTCTCCCAAAGACATGAAACAAAGGAATGATAATAGCCGTAATATTGCTAATTTCATTAAAATTTCTTCCTTTGAAACAACAGAGTATTTTAAGCATACCTAAATATCCAAACAAACCACCATAATATACAATTCCAGAAGTAAGAAAACTTTCTTTCCATTCCCATAATCCTGTAAAAGCATATATTCCAAGCAATTTACTAAGAAATCCAAAACATTTTGCACCAATCAGCAACCCCACAGATGATATAAGATAAGCGCCAATATATTTTCTTAAAATCAGCCGTTCTAATAGTAAATAATTCAGAAGCAGGATTGAAACTGTAAATCCTACTATAGCACAAGTTGAATATGTAGGTATATCAGAATCAAAAATGTGTATTTTGGGGTACATATTTCAATAACCTCTATCCTAGCATTAAATCCCTTTTAGATACACTGAAATTTCTTTCTTTTCCTCAAGTGCTTTGAGTAATGCATCAATAAATTTACTTTTTGTACAAAAATAATTGCACATATTTGGAATATATCCAAATATTTCTTGATATTGTTTTTGGTATGGCTTCAAAGCTTCAATCCATTGAGTCTCAGTCATATCATCTACATATATACAATCTTGTTCTAAAAGGTTTTCATCAAAAAAACAATCTTTTGGTAGTATTATCATACATTTATCAACTTCTTTCATTATATTTAACTGACTTACTCAAACCAATTTGAATTTGCTTTGTAAAATTAGGAAACCATTTTTCAGCAAAAGCAACTACATCAGAATTATTTTCTGCATATATTGCAAATAAATTCGCAAATATTTCATTATTGCAAATTTTTTCAGATTCCTTATATCTCCACCATTCATGACCATAAAATTCTTTTTGATTTTCTTGATAAGCTTTTATAACTTTTGTATCAACAAATGAACCATTTGTTGTAAGTGCAGATAAAATGTCGGAAATATATCGAGATTCAAATGCAGAATTATTTTCTGGTAAGTCCTGTAGCATTTTTTTAAATTAGCAATTCCTTTATCTTTTGAATTATTAAAGCTCGCTTTATCCATTTGGAACGCTTCATCAAATGCTTTGCTTTCAGAATATCCTCCTATTACATCATCAATATAATGACCATATTCATGCCGAAATACAATTCCATATTCAGCATCACTTTTCTGCCCATCCATTTCAATAAAACGTCCATTTTTGCCTGATATATAACAGGAACATCGTTTTTCAAATCTATGTGTTTCCATGTTATAGTAACGACCAGTATCTCTAACTTTATCAAGCAAAAGCCAGTATGTATCTATAACCTCTCTAATTTGTTCAGGTGCATTAGAAAAACTTTCTATCACAGTAGCACGACGTTCCAATGGCACAAGGTCAAAAGCATGAGGGTTCATTTCAAAGGAATATGGAAATTCGCTTCATAACATTGATAAGCGTTGTGAGATTTCACTTAATTCTTTCTCATCTTGCAGTAGACTTCCATTAAGGCTTTCTAAGTTAGATTCACTTTCTTCCATTTTCTGAAAAGCACTATCAAGATTTTTGCCAAGTCCAAATTTTTCTAAAATCGACTTTTTCCTTTCTAGTTTTTTGCGTTCTTGCTCTGTACTTTCTGACATTCTTTCAACATCATCTTTTAATTCTTTTAGTGAATCGACATCTCCATTCATTTCACTTGAAAGTTCTTTTCCTTTTTCAGAATTTTCTTCAATAGCTTGATTTATTTGCTCCATAACAAGTCTCTTTGTAGCTTCGTCCATATCAGAATCCTGAATATCTATTCCAGAGTCTAGTAACTCTTCTTTGCGCTTTTCTAGTTGACTTAATTCTCCTTTTTTGGTTTCAATGTTTCGTTTTACATCACCTTGTTTATCTTTCACTTTATCAATGCTAAAATTGACCATTTCTTTTCCTCCAAACATTAACTATTTTACATATGCTTTGCTCATATTTTGTGCCAATATTAGTAATAATTTCTAACATTGCATCTTTATGTTGTTTTGGAATAAATTTTTCTGAAATAGCAATACAATCGAACTTGTGAATCCTTTTCATAACATTCAGCATATCTAATATTTTAGAGAAAGATTCGATATTTGTTTCAAGTTCTTTATATTGCATTTCAATAAAATTGAATCCAATTAATTGATGAACCGCTTTTCTTTCGATATCGAGAAGTTCTTGTACCTGCTCTTTAAGATGTTCCCATTGTACTTGTGCTTCTGTTTTTTGCAGTTCAAAAAACGCTGATTTTTGTAACATCAACTCATACAATTCGTTATCATTTGGAGTATTTTCTTCATGTTCTTCTACAAGACTTACCTGCATTTCAAATGGACGAAGTAATTTCTCATAAGTGAACAACGCCTGACCACTCGTATAAGTTGCCATATTTTCCATTTGCAGAGGACTTGCCGACATTGTACTTCCCACCAGTTCACGGTCGTCTTGTGATGTTAAACGGTGTACAAGTTTAATATTCGTATTCTTTATAACTTCTGGTGCCATTGCTGTTGGAAGCTGGTCAGCTATAATAATGCCCTCACGCAATGCACGCACCTCAGCCAACATCTTTACAATAAATGCAGTTGCTGCAATTTTTGGGTTTGAATCTTGTCCATCTTTTACTTGTGATTCTGGTGCAATTAAGTTGTGTGCTTCTTCTATGAAAATAACATGTCGAACAGGCTTGTCTTTATCGGCCAGTGGGTTTGCTTTTAATGTTTCTCTTATCAACGTACAAAGTAGCAATGTCACAAAGTTAGCCAGCCCCTCACCAAGTGATTCTAATTCAATAATAACTGGTTTTGTCAACCATTCTTCTGGTGAAAGCGTTGATTTTGGAACATCAAAGATTTCTTTCATCTCTCGACGGAGTAGACTTCCAATTCTCATTTCCAAAACAGAACGGATATTCCCTTGAATCTCGCTGTCATAATTGGTAGTCAAAAGTTCTTTTTCAAATTGGTCATATAACTCAGACATTAAGGGATAAGATTTAGTTCCTGTATTAATATCTTTTACATTCCAACCGTGTTTTTCATAAACTGCTTGAATAGCACGGTCTAATATAAATGGTGCAGGAGATGCAATTGGAAATGCTCCTTCGAAAACTTGACACAATTTGCTGATATGCTCTGATAAAGTCAAGCCTTTTGGAAATTCAAAAGGATTAATCTTAATTTGAAAATTAGTACGTGCAGATGGTGAGAAAATTAATAGTTCTGGAATATCAAACAATGCTAATTCTCGATACTCCCTTTTTGCTGGTTCTAATACTAAAAATGGAATATGTAGTTTATGTTTTTCTCCATTTTCCTCTACTTTACAATTCCATAAGCTATTGGCTAAATGAAGCATTGTATTTGTTTTACCAGAGCCAGGAACACCACATACAAACATATGCTTTGGAAGTAATTTCTGTGGAATTACTACATCATAGTTATTTTTATCTTTGCCAAGCAGAATGCCTTCACTTTCTTGAATTGCAGATGTTTCTTTTGGCAATTCAATATTTTCGCCATCATATAGAACAGGCAATCTCATAAATGGTGAAATTTCTTCTGATGTAAATGTAGTTGCCCAACTTTGCATGGACTTTGGAGTATCTTTCAGATAATATCCTGTAGGAATATCATCAAGCAAGTCCAAAGCTGTGAAATTGCCTTGTTTGGTTTTTGTGGTTGCATTACCTTTTTTGATAGATTCTGATATAGTGCTACTTAATAATAATTGGCAATACTGTTCATCATTTGAAAATGTACAAATTCTACATCGAAATACAGAAGAACTGTCTATTGCTTTTATCCAATCTTCATACTGACGAAGTGTTTCATCTGCATTTGGATCACGCTTACTTTTTTGCATTTTACCAAGTTCACTTAAGCCCCGTTCCTTATTTGATATATTTCTCAAAAAAATAAGTGGTCTTTCAAAATTCTTATGAATTTGCTCTTCTAAATCTTCTTCTACATATAAGTCAACACGATAACAACATTTTTCATCAAAGGATTCCATCATTTGAATCATATTATACAATCTTGCATTCTCATTCATTTCC
The DNA here is from genome assembly GCA_947174085.1 of uncultured Ruminococcus sp. Taxonomy (GTDB): domain Bacteria; phylum Bacillota; class Clostridia; order Oscillospirales; family Ruminococcaceae; genus UBA3855. Next base: position 688 of record CAMWHN010000089.1, on the reverse strand, counting down.
CAGTTTGGAACAAGATAAAAGTATTTTTCTTCATTGTCAATAACTGTTTGAAGTACTCTTTCTTTCTTACGAAGTACTGACATATATGAATATTTTGTATTCATAACAGATAAATCTTTTGTCTCATGGAATTTAAAATATTCTGAAATATTTGAAGCTTTTACAACTTTTTGCAATTTTTGATAATATGTTTTCTCTTGTTCATTTCCAGAAAATGCAACATAAATAGACAGTTTATTACCAGATTTTCTTTTAGAGTCATAGTCATAAATAAAGTGAATATGAATTTCTCCTAATAAAGCTACTCGGTATAATTGTTTAATAAACTGTAGCTGCGCTTCTAACATTCCCTCAATTCCAGAATCTGCAAATACTTGATATTTACTTAATGTTAAGTCTGGAATGGTTTTGATTTCATATATTAGCATAAAAATCACGTCCCTTTGAACTTATTATTTAATTTTTTCTTTTCATAATTTATAATTTTCTCAAGTTCTTATTGTTTGCGATATTTAAAGTAAGATATTTTTTAAGAAATTCTTCTATACCATAATCAATAGCTCCTGAACTTACTTTTTCTCCTAACAATTTCTCTGATATTTTTCCAATATATATTCTATATCTTTCTATTTTATTTATAAGTGCTTTTTTTAATTTTTTGCCAATTTTTTAACTATAACTTTATCAC
>CAMWHN010000088.1 GCA_947174085.1 uncultured Ruminococcus sp. | reverse complement strand
CATACAACTGTCAGGCTTTATCCTAGAAAATAAAATATCATAAATAGCCTTGATAGCTTTTTTTTCATTTTTGGCACTGAACCAGAAAATCCAGTTATTTTCCAAATCAAATTGATTATCTGTTACTTCCAACTGAATATCTGACACATGTTCTACTAAGAAATCCGTTACATCACTATTAATATTCAATTCATTTTCAACATCTAAATAACAACTGTCCCAATCAAAAAAATGTAATTTTATCATCTATTATCAGATTTTCTATTATTGCAAGATAGCACCATTTGGTTGTGGCACATCTTCTGCATTAATGTGATTGATTTCACAATAATATTGCAGAAATTTCTCTGCATGTTTTTTTCGATGTATCTGTATTGGCAACATAAATTCTTGTGTTTTTAATAATGGTGTTATGGGTCTGATATTTATGACATTAGTGATATCCCTTAAAATCTGCACAGCTTCGGCATCAGGAATATAGTGAAAGAGTCCATTACCCCAAAAAGCCTTGTAAGCATTATTATGGGTATTATTTGCATGATATTTCCAAAACGGCATCTTATATGCTTCCCATCGAGTGAGTTCTATTTTCCAGTCTGGATTTGCTTTTACATATCCTGACTCATCGTCATCACCTTCAAAGTATTCACCTATTAAAAATACTGCAAATATAAAACGCTTATCCTCTCTAGCATAGGGTTCTCGTGTTGTTAATATAGCCAAACTATTTTTCTGTGCTTGCAAGATTCTCCTAGGTTTGTCTTTTTCTATGTCACGCTCAGCATTTGCACACCAACATCCGAAAAAACCACTTTCCTGACAAACACAACCGCCACAGTCTTCTGCTATATTCAATAATTTCTCCTCGCTTATTTTTCCGTCATTATACTGCTTACAGGGACAATCTGCATGCGAACACCATGCACGCTGTGCTATTTCTGCATTATATCGAATTATTTCATCTGAACATATGCCATCAAAGCCAAACCGGTCTAGTGTCTTTCCGCCATCACAGTAATTATATTTAAATGCTATGTTTGTTTTTTTATTATTCATATATTTTAATCTCCGATTATCTTGTGCCAAAAATTCTATCGCCAGCGTCACCAAGACCAGGGATAATAAATTTATTTTCATTCAAGCCCTCGTCCATAACACCACAATAAATATTCACATCAGGGTGTGTTTTAATCATATTAGAAGCACCCTCTGGAGAACAAATAATACACATGAACTTAATATTTTTCACACCGGCTTTTTTCAGCTCCGTGATTGCCGAACAAGCCGTTGCACCCGTTGCAAGCATAGGGTCAACAATAATAACATCACGTTCCGCAATATCATCTGGAAATTTTGCATAATATTTTACAGAGTCATGTGTTTCAGGGTCTCTGAACATGCCAATATGTCCAATTTTAGCCGCTGGCACAAGAGAAGTTACACCATCAATCATGCCTAAACCTGCCCTTAAAATCGGCACAACTGCAAGTTTTCTGCCAGAAACAATTTTTGTTTTTGCCATACACAAAGGTGTTTCCATTTCGATTTCTTTCAAAGGCAAATCTCTCGTTGCCTCGTAACAAATCAGCATAGCTGTTTCATTGACAAGCTCACGAAATTCTTTTGTGCCTGTGTTTTTATCACGCATTAAAGAAATTTTATGCTGAATCAACGGATGGTCAATAATATTTAATTTTGCCATAATAAAAATCCTCCTATTTATTTTTTAATTTTCTAAACTTGTAATTTTATCAACTCGTCTCTGATGTCTACCGCCCTCAAATTCTGTTTCCAGAAAGATTTCCACTAATTCTAATGCAAGTCCAACACCAATCACACGCTCACCCATACATAAAATATTTGCGTCATTATGCTTTCTAGTATATCTTGTGGAAAAACAATCATTACAAACAGATGCACGAATACCCTTAATTTTATTTGCAGCAATACTCATACCAACACCAGTACCACAAGTTAAAATACCTTTTTCTGCCTCACCAGAAACTATTTTTTCAGAAACTTGCTTTGCAATATCTGGATAATCGCAAGGTTCGCCGTCTGTTCCCAAATCCAAATATGCAATTTTTTTTTCTTCCAGATATTGCATAATTGCTTTCTTCAAATTTACGCCTGCATGGTCACAACCTAATGCTATCATACTATCACCAATCTTTCTTTTTAATAAATCAAAGCTTATATTCCAGCCTTAAATGATACACATAATATCCTCAATACAATCATCTATGACAGTCTTAAAAAAAGACAATGTGCCAAATAAATTTTCGCAAGCTACATTTTCGTCTTCATCAAACATGAAAAATCTATAATCTACTAATACAGTAATATCTTTGTAAAGCAAAAATCGCACAAATCTATATTTTTGATTTAAATAATTCAACATCTGGAGCATTGCTACATATTTTGACTTTTCTATTCCAACAAGAATAGAACTAAAATATACATCAGCTATATTATTTTTTTCAGAAACACTAATAACTATCTCAGTTTGTAGCAAATTATCATAACTACAAAACGGGATTTTAAAATAAGTACTAGTATTATCTCGCTCAACACTGAAATTAATATCATATTCTTTCAATTTTTCTTGAATTGTTTTTATATAACTCATTTTTAACAATCTCCTGACATTATTTTTTGTCTACACAACTAAAAACTAATTCGCTTTAAATAATACACATAATATCATCAATACAAATAGATATTATATTCATAAGATAATTTAGTATGATAAATATCTGCTCACAAACTGTAATTTCATCACCACAAGTAATACAAATATATTTTAAATATACATCATCATTTTCATCAAGTACGAAACTTATATGATATTTAAAATTTAAATGATTCAGCATTTCAAGCATAGCAATACGCTTTGATTTTTGTACTTCGCTTGCAAGCTGACATTCAAAAAATATACTGCCATTTTCAGAAATAAGAACACCCATATCAAAATCTGGTTCTGAAATATTATCAATATGCACTGGAATCATAAATAAACTATTATTAGCATCATCTATTTCAACTGTAAAATCATCAAAATTCATTTCTGTCAATTTTTCTTCTATCAATTTAATTACTTTTTTATAATCCATTTTAGCACCTGCTTATATCTTGATAGTCAAACATAATATTTTGCATACAGCATTTTATAATTCCTAAAACTCAAATTATTGTAATACATGCATATTTACATACTTTCTTATCATTAACAAAAATTACAAAATCACAATCAGCTAATATAACATTATCTCTATTAATTGGATTTTTTCAAATTATGAAATTGACCATCCCATATATCAGATGACAAATTGTAAAAACTGAAATTGGAATAATTGCTATTCCATTCCTTCTATCAATAGCAAAAAACAAAAATACCAAACATGGTGGAATAGTCAATCCTAAAATAACAATCACATTTACTATGCCAACATAATAAACTATCCAGCTTGCAAGATACAATAAATAACAACCTGCCACAATAATAATAAAAGGGGTTATGCATAATTTTTTACTTTCTGTGTTTCTAAAAATACATAAAGCAATAATCATTAATACTTGACATATAGAAGCTACTGTATCAATCATTTCTGTAATTGAATTTTCCCTTAATATATCATTTGGTGCAGGAACAGAAAACCAAATAAAATTAGGTAACATAACAATTAAGAATAGCAGTAATCCGCAAGCCTCAAAACTCAACTTGTATTTTTTTATCATCTATCTGTTTTTTTCTTTTGAATCTGCACAGCTTGTAAGTAACTTGCCGTCAAATCTGAAGCAGTGCCAAGTTCTGCATGTGTCGCACATAGGCAAACTCCCACAGCAGACTGTAATCTTAATACGACTGGTGCAAGAATGATTTGTAAATTATATGGCAATTTTGCAATGAGTTCTAATTGTTGCAGAAATTTTTCAGCTCCGTCACCAGTAATAATTAATTGCCCAGTCATATTTGTAATTACTTGTATAATTTCAGAAACGCTTGCTAATTCGCCCATAGGCATTTTTGTAAGATTATTATTATAATCATAGCAATAAATTCCATAATAAAATAAATCTTCTCTTGCATGCATAATTGCAAGTACAGTTCCGTTGCCAATTCTGGAAGCCAATCCTGCCAATGTTGAAACGCCAACACATGCCGTATGATTTACCATAGCCATTCCTTGCACAGCAGAAATGCCAATTCTTAAACCAGTATAAGACCCCGGTCCTACGGCAACAGCAAAGCAATTAATATCTTGTATTGTTAAATTACATTCTGATAATAAAGCTTTACACATAGGCATAATCACTTGTGAATGTGTTCTGCTTGTATAAACCGTATGCTCACCAAGCAGGAGCTGTTTTTCTGTGTCCAGAATGGCAACAGATGCCATTTTTCCGGACGTATCAAGCCCTAAAATTCGCAAAACGTTCACTTCCTTTTGCTTCTGATTTTAATTCTAAAATAATGCGCCTTTGTTCTTCGCCTAATATTTCCAGTGTCAACCAGATTGTATTATCAGGCAATGCAGTTTCAATATTTTCAGACCATTCAATTGCAAAAATACTTTCTTCGGGCAGATAATCATAAAAGCCTGTTGTTTCCAGTTCTTCCGTATTTTCAATCCGGTACATATCAAAATGACATAATTGCAAAGGCGGATTGCCATACACATGTACTAACATAAATGTTGGAGAAGTCACTAAATCTTGTAAGCCTAGTCCTAAAGCTAAGCCTCTTGTAAAAGTCGTTTTTCCTGCGCCTAAGTCTCCACGATAGGCAATGATATCACCTGCATGAAGTAATTTTCCGAGACATTCCGCAAATGCAATCGTTTCTTCTGGTGAATTGGTAATAAATTCTCTTTTCATAATTTAATTAAAATAAGCCACTAATATTGCCGTTATTATCACAGTCAATTTTAAATGCAGCAGGATTTTTCGGCAATCCGGGCATCGTCATAATATCACCAGTCAGAACCACAACAAAACCAGCTCCGGCAGATAATCTTACATCACTAACAGTAATGCTGAAATTCTCTGGTTTGCCTAATAACTGCGGATTATCAGAAAGAGAATACTGTGTTTTCGCAATACAAACAGGTAAATTGCCATAGCCTAATTTTTCAAATTCCTGTAAAGCTTTCAATGCTTTTGGTAAGAATTTTACACTATCCGCACGATAAATTTCCGTTGCAATTTTTTCAACTTTTTCTGTAATAGAAAGCTCTGTGCTGTACAGTGTTTCAAATTTTGATTCCTGTGTATCAATCATTCTGCAAACTTTTTCAGCAAGGTCAGTGCCACCCTCTCCGCCTTTGGCAAAAACTTCACACAAAGACGTTTCTACACCGAGTTTTTTGCAATATTCTGCAATAAATGCTAATTCTTCGTCACTGTCTGTATAAAATTTATTTAATGCCACTACAACAGGCACATGATATTTCTGCATATTTTCAATATGCGTACCAAGATTAATAATACCTTTCTGTAAAGCTTTTAAATTTGGTGTTGTTAATTCTGTTTTTGGAACACCGCCGTTATATTTTAAAGCTCTCACAGTTGCAACTAATACGACACAGGACGGCTTTAATCCTGCATAACGGCATTTAATATCAAAGAATTTTTCAGCACCTAAATCTGAACCAAATCCGGCTTCTGTCACACAATAATCGCCTAATTTCAAAGCTAATTTTGTTGCTCTGACAGAATTACAGCCATGTGCAATATTGGCAAAAGGACCACCATGAATGAAAACTGGTGTATGCTCCAGTGTTTGCACTAGATTCGGCTTTAATGCGTCTTTTAATAAAGCTGTCATTGCGCCCTGTGCTTGTAAATCTTTTGCATAAACTGGTTCACCGTCTAAATTATATGCAACTAAAATATTACCAAGACGTTTTTTCAAATCTTCCAAATCAGATGCAAGGCATAAAATAGCCATAACTTCTGATGCAACAGTAATTTGGAAACTATCTTCACGAGGCACACCGTTGACACGTCCACCCATACCAACAACAATATTTCTCAAAGCTCTGTCATTCATATCCATGCAACGCTTGAATAAAATTCTTCTGGTGTCAATTCTTAATGCATTGCCCTGCTGAATATGATTATCTAATAATGCACAGAGCAAATTATTTGCAGCAGTCATAGCATGAATATCCCCTGTGAAATGCAAATTAATATCTTCCATAGGAACAACTTGTGCATAACCGCCGCCGGCAGCTCCGCCTTTGATACCAAATACAGGACCTAATGACGGCTCACGAAGTGCAAGTACAGCTTTTTTTCCAATTTTCGCCATAGCCTGTCCTAAGCCAACACTGACAGTTGTTTTGCCCTCACCTGCCGGCGTTGGATTAATCGCTGTCACTAAAATCAACTTACCATCTGGCAAACTTGCTGTTCTTTCAAACAACGATTCTGTAACTTTTGCCTTATAATGTCCATAAGGTTCAAGTTCTTCATTCGTAATACCTAAATGATTTGCAATCTCCGCAATTGGTTTCATTTCTGCACTTTGTGCAATTTCAATATCAGATAGCATAAAAAAACCTCCTAATTTTTTAATTAATTTATATTAAGACTCTTTCAGAGTCTGTGTAACAGCCTGTTCTGGTGTTAATTTTCCATCTATCAAATCCAGTACTGCCTCTGTCGCATTTTCTATCATGTCAATAGAATACTCAAACATATATTCTACCTGTTCAAGACTCGGAATCTGGTTAGCAAGAATCGTATCTACTCGAAATACTAACATATTGTCTTCTTTATCAAAATAAAAACACCCAACACCCAGATAGAAATTCATGATAGCAATGTATTCCTGAACAGGTGCAATAGATATTGCTGGTATTTGAAAATCTGGAATAGATAACAAATAAAAAGAATTTTCATTTATTCCAAGCTGTAATAAAGCACCATCTGTACGACCATCTAATGCAACATTGCTATGAAAAACATTTTTTTCTTCTTCAAAGTTCCAACACTGTTTTTTGAAATAATTTCGGATAATATCTGAAACTTTATGAAATTTTGGAATCGCTCATCACCTCTATTTTTCAACAAGCATACCCTTTCCCTAACATTGCAGGAAAAGGGCGCAGTTAGATATTATTCAATCGATTCTGCAACCGCAGCTTCTGCGGCGGCTTCCGCATCGGCAATTAATTCTTCAAGAGTTGGCTCACCTTTTTCTGTTTTAAGCTGTCCCATTTCTGCCATTAACCGCTGTAATTCTGTATCAACTTTTGCATCTGTCTGGAGCTGTTCAAACAATTCAGATTCTTTTGAAACAGCAACACCTGCCATTTCTGCAAAAGCGTCCGCCTCTGCTTCTTTCTGCATAATTTTTTCTTCCATGCGATTAAATTTCTCATAAGAACTAGCTGTATCTACACTACTGATAGACTTTGCAAGATTTTTCTTTGTTTCTGCCATTTGGGAACGTGCAATTAACATTGCTTGACGGCTCTTGGCTTCTGCAAGCTTTGCTTTAAGCGTTTCTACTTGTGTTCTAATAGCCTCTGTTTGATTAGAAATTGTTTCATACATTTCTTTATAAGTCGCTACTTCTTCATCTGCTTTTACTTTCTGTGCTAATGCCCTTTTTGCTAAATCAATATTTCCTGTTGCAAGTGCGGCTTTGGCTTTGGCTTCCCAATCAGCAGACTTGCGAACCGATTCATTAAATTGCTTTTCCGCAATCCGTTCACTAGCAACAGCTTTTCCTAACGCTTGTACAGATTTGGTAAGTTCTTTTTGCATATCCAAAATAATCTGTTTTACCATTTTTTCAGGATTTTCTGCACGGTCAATCAGTTCATTTACATTAGATTTAAAAATATCACTCATTCTTGAAAAAATGCCCATAGCACTATCCCTCCGTTTATATCATATTTAAAATCTAATTTAATCATACCACAAAATACCACAGATGTCAAGCAAAATTATAATAATTTTACTTTTCTGAATGATAGACTTGTAATTTATTTTAGATTATATTATAATAATATTATTTCTGCTGGTCTGCTATATTTAATTTATTGTCTT
>CAMWHN010000087.1 GCA_947174085.1 uncultured Ruminococcus sp. | reverse complement strand
TTTTCATATTTTTATTATATCATGCTTGTCAAGATTTTGAAAATTGATTTCCGTGGCTGAATCAGATGACATTGAGCGTCAATGTCCAGAAAATCGGCTCACACATGATAAATTACTGTCCGATGCTAAAATCCATCACTTATGAGGGCAGCCTTGCGGATTGGTCGGAAGTTAAGAAAATGCAAAACTGGGACGGCAACATCGGCGGAACAACGGACGGATATTTGAACAAGGTGCAGTGCCTTGACGGATATATGGAGTACGACCGTGAGAACAGAGAATGGACGGGAGTGCGCGAGTAATGTGGAAATTTCTTGTTAAAAACCAGAGCATTGAGATTTTGGAACGTGAGGTTTTAGCGGATCATCAGATTCGGTATGTACAGTTCAAATTCACCTTTGACGGTGACTGGAAAAAATTTCACAAGGTCGTACAATTTTCGCAATGCGATGAGGTTTACAGCATTGTTCTTGGGATCGACGGCACTTCCTGTTATCTTCCTTCAGAGCTTCATGTAGGTGCGGTGAAAATGTCTGTTTTCGGCTATGATGCGGCATCTGATACAACCGTCCGTGCAACGACTGTTCCTGTTACGCTGAATATCCGTGCATCGGGATTTGAGGGTGATGACGATATTCCCATTCCGCCCACACCCGATCTGTACACACAGCTTTTGCAGAAAATCGCTGAAATACAGGTAGGTGTCAACGGCAAGGACGGTCTTTCAGCTTATGAGATTGCAAAAGAGAACGGCTTTGTCGGGACGGTTTCTGAGTGGTTGGAAAGCCTGAAAGGTGCGGACGGTTTGCCGGGCAAAGATGGAATTGACAATAAAAATGGTCGTGACGGTGTTGATGGACAGAACGGTACTAACGGAAAGGACGGCAGGGATGGCATAGATGGACAGAATGGTATTGACGGCAAAACTGTGGAACTTCGAGTATACAACAACGAGCTGCAATACCGATGGCTTGATTCAGTTGGTCATGATGTGTCCATGTGGACGCATTTATTTTTGCTTACCAATCTCAACGGAAAATCCGCATACGAAGTCGCCGTTGAAAATGGATTTACAGGCTCTGAGGAGGAGTGGCTGCAATCCATAACTCCCGACTTATCGCCGTATATCACAAGAGTGGAGGTTCTAAAAATCGTGGAGGATAAAATTTTATCTTCCACACCTGACCTCTCTCCCTATGTCACCAGAGTGGAAACTCAAAAGCTGGTCGAATGGAAATTTCAGGCGGTAGAAAACGACCTTACTTCCTTGGAAAACACCGTAAATAGCGAAATTCAGGCGGTCAAGGATTCTGTCGAGCCTGTTGTATCGCAGGCACATTGGCATCATAATCTGACGTTGCTCAACAGCTTAACGTCTGCAAAAATTGCAAAATGGGATAAAATCTCCGGAGTTGAGACTGAATTACAGCAGTTTAGGGATTCCACGCAGTATGACCAGCAGAATCAGAATGATGCGATTTTGAATTTAGAGAATAGAATTACAATTTTGGAATCACAGATTGCAAGCGGAAACAACGCAGTTACGCTGTTTTCTGCCAGTTCAGACATTTTTGATTTGCATGACAAAAATATTCTGCTGCTCCTTAATAATGGAACTTACTCGCTGATTTCGTTTGTGGAGCAGTATCCTGAGTTCTGCTCTAAAAATACGGAGTATATGTTGAATTACAGTTTTGATGTGCTTGGCTAGGACACTTCGCTGCTTACTGCATCAGCAATCGCCGTGAAAATTACTCCAAACAGCAAAATTACCATGGAGTATATGTCAGGTGCAAATGAAAATGGAATGTTCTATTTAGTCACAGTGGCGAGCAGAGGTGAAAATGTACCGATTGCCGATCACATTTTCAATAAAATCAAGGCTGGTGATTGTATTGAAGTTTCCTTTGAATGGCTGTATTCTGCGGATTTTATCACTATGCTGACATCTTGCGAAAATGTTCCGAATGGTGAATATTATCTTGCGTGGGTTGGCAGGAGCAATAACTCTCATCCGAAAATCAAATCTATTAAAATCTTGGAGGGATGAAAATGAAAGAAAATATCTGTACAATTATCGGCATGAGCGGAGGATTTTTCGCAGCATTGCTCGGCGGTTGGGATTCAGCTTTGACTACGCTTGTAATTTTTATGAGCATTGACTTTGCAACAGGTCTGATCGCCGCATCAATGGGAAAATCCAAGCACAGCAAAACCGGCAGACTCAGCAGCAGAGCCGAGTGAGTAGGTCTTGCCAAAAAAGTCTGCACCTTGCTAATGATCGTTGTGGCGGTGAGAATCGACCTTCTTGTGGGAACGACCTACGTTCGTGATGCGACCTGCATCGGATTTTGCGTTAATGAACTGCTGTCGATCATTGAGAATACCAGTTGTATGGGCGTGCCATATCCCGATTCAATTAAAAAGGCAATCGAGGTATTGCAGAAAAAGGCTGGCAGACTTGATGACAAAATTCAGGAAATGATCGATGAATTTTAGGAGGACGATGAAATATGATTAAAAAGTATGAATTTGGCGATAATACACAGCTTTCACCGCATTTCAATGCAAAAGAGTTCCGCTGTAAATGCGACAAGGAGCATGATTTTGAGGTAAACGAAAAACTTGTGGAGAACCTCGAAAAGCTCTATAAAAATCTCAATTGCTCTAAGATTATTGTCACATCCGGCTACAGATGTGCTACTCATGATAAAAACGTGGGCGGCAACGGAACAGGTCAGCATACAAAGGGCAATGCGGCTGATATCTGCTGCTACGGACAGGATGGACAGCCGATTTCAAGTAAAACAGTTTGCTACACGGCGCAGGATATCGGATTCACTGGCATTGCCAATATCGACACATCCTATCAGCACACCCATGTGGATGTGCGGACAGGCTCAAATTGGCATGGTGATGAGACGAAGGGCAATAACTCCGTGACAAGCGATTTTTATCAATATTTAGGAATTCAGAAAGAAGATAAAAATCTTATGAAAGGCATTGATATCAGTGTTCACAACGGCACGATCGACTGGAACAAGGTCAAGGCTGACGGCATTGATTTTGCTATTCTCCGTGCAGGATATGGACGTGAACTTTCTCAGAAAGATGCACGTTTTGAGGAGAATTACAAGAATGCCAAAGCGGCAGGAATCCCGGTTGGAGCGTACTGGTATTCTTATGCGATGTCCGAGGATGAAGCAAGCCTGGAAGCCGATGTGTTCCTCTCCGTTATCAAAGGAAAGCAGTTTGAGTCCCCAGTCTACTTCGATGTGGAGGAGAAAAAGCCATTTGACCTTGGCAAGGAAAAGGTCTCTGCAATCATGAGAGCTTTCCTTGAAAAAGTTGAGTCCGCCGGATATTTCACAGGTCTGTACGGCTCTGCATCATCGCTTACAACGCATACTTCTGATGACATCAAAAACCGCTACACGATCTGGCTTGCACACTGGGTAAATCAAACGAATTACAGCGGTGCATATTCTCTGTGGCAGTATTCAGAAAAAGGCTTTGTTTTAGGAATAAATGGAAATGTTGACCCTGATATTTGCACTACTGATTTTCCTGCGATTATCAAGGAAAAAGGACTGAACGGCTTCGGACAATCTCCCACGGCTGAACATGATAACAAGGTAAATGTTACTGTTCAGGTTGGCGGCGATGTTTTCAAAGGTACGCTTAAAAAGTCGTAAAAAGCGGGTGTCAATTCAGCATATTTATCACAATAAATATGGCAAAGATTCATTGAATATATGCTGAAAATCAGGCTCGAAAATCGTTGACTTATCCCGAAAAACGATTTAATATGTAATACGAAAATGGTGTGGAATCAGGGTTTTCACGCCCATACATAAACACAGGAGGGGTGATGCCATGCAGGAATACAAGCTGCTCGTAATGGAGCGTAAAATTCTGGTGGAACGAATAAAAACGCTCATCGGGCTTCAATCGCAGTTCATGAGAGGGCGCGACCACAGCTACAGGATAGGCGATTATACCATTACAAGAGATAACATTCTGATCGCGCCTGATGATGCCGATGAAGAGCTTTTACAAACGCTTTTCAATGAAGAATTGATTGAAAAACCGATAGAAGAAGCAACACCTGTTTCGCAGGAAATAAACGAGCATGATTGTGAGATCCCGATTGAATCTGAGCAAATCGAACCTGAACTATAAATCCAAAACCTTATGGAAGAACCTGTTCTTACCCTGCTGCTTATCGACCATACCGGCTTATCGCTGAGAAATCTGCTGCACCTGTTTTACACAAGAGCAAGCCTGATTTACAAAGCTACCGGTGCGATATTCCTTGTTTCGGATGATGTTATTGAAGCCCTGAAAGACGATGCATGCATCTATTCTGTGGGGAATTTTCTGCGGACGGTATCACCTTTCAATGCTGACCTGCAGGGCATTGTGTTCACTGATGAAAGCATTTTGATCACTGCTTTTCCCACAAATAAAGACGAATCTCATATGACCGCATTCCGTTATTTGATTACTTTAATGAACCGCTCTGCAATAGAATACAAGTGGATTCGTGCAAAGAAAGTCAACGAGGAAAACGAGAAATTCGCCATGCGGATATGGCTTGACGGCATCGGACTGCCCGGCGATTTATATAAGCAGAGTCGGAGAATCTTAGCAAAACCACTTAGTGGTATCACCGCATTTAAAACGCAGGAACAGCTTGATATTACGGTTGAAAAATTCAGAAAGGAGAGAGCAAGAGCATGATACCGACTACAAAAGCTCCACAAATTATTTTGCCGTCAGTAAATATTAATGGCGAGCCGATGCCTGCCCTTCAAAAAGTCAGAGTAGCGTGTTATATCCGCGTGAGTACGGATAATCCGGAACAGGAGGACAGCTATGAAGCGCAGGATCGTTATTTTTCAAAACTGCTGCCGTCACGTTTTGATTGGGATTCGGCAGGCGTATATGCCGATTATGGCATTTCCGGCACAAAAAAGGAAAATCGTATCAGTCTGAACCGTCTGCTCCGTCATTGTGAGCAGGGCAGGATCGACAGAGTTATTTGCAAATCCATCAGCCGTTTATCCCGAAATACCGCTGATACCGTGGAAATTATTCGGAAGCTGAAAACATTCGGTGTAACCTGTTATTTTGAAAAAGAAGAGCTGGATACAGGTGATATGAAAAGTGAATTTATCCTAACAACGCTTGCAGCCATTGCACAGGAGGAGTCACGGACAATTTCAGAGAATCTGCACTGGAGCATGGAAAAATATTCCCCTCGCGGTGATGTGCCGAATATACGGTGCTATGGGTATGAACTGTCGGACGAATTTGAAACCACGAAAACAGGCTATAAGCGGCGAAAAGTCATAATCGTACCGAATGAGGCGGAGATTGTAAAAAGAATCTTCATGCTTTATGTGGATGGAAGGAACATAGCGGAAATTACAAGGATCCTCAACGGTGAAAAAGTCCCTGCGCCCGATGCAAAATGCGGATGGATGCACGAAAGAATCAGCTTTATCCTGAAAAATGAGCGTTACTGTGGTGACGTTCTAACGCGTAAATCCTACACAGAGGATTTTCTGACACATAAAAGCAAGCGCAACAATGGCGAAATTCAGCAATATTACATCAAAAATCACCACCCTGCAATTATTTCAAGAGAGCTTTTTCAAAAGGCGCAGAAGCGAAGAAAAAAGGATATCAGCGCAAGAAAAAGGCGCGAATACCGTTATTCAAGTCGGCTGGTATGCGAACACTGTGGTAAGAATTATGCCTCAATACGTGAGAGATATACGATTTTCTGGAAGTGCAATTCGGCGATGCTGAACAACGGAATGTGTATATGCAATGCGGAGAAGATTTCACAAGTTATGCTTGACCTAATGCTCATAAATGCCGTAGATGCGAGGTTTCCAATCAGCAATGAGCTTCTTGCAAAATTGGAAAGTACGCAGGATCTGGACTTTATGGAGCGTGACAGAAGTATCATGAAAAAGCAGATTACGATTGCTGAAATGGAGCTGGAAAACGCTGTGGCAACTTACGAAGAATTGCAGAACAGGCTGGAAGTCCTACAAATGCGGCAGGAGATTTTTGGAGAAAAATTCAATTTTTCGGATTATTTAGCGCAATGTGATGAAATGAGAAACAACATTACAGCTCTTGAAAAAGAGAAATCAGCATTGGAATCTGAACTTGAAAATAAAGAAAAGCATTGGGCACTTTTAGAGAGGGATTATGCGATACGTGATGAGCTGATTTCTTTTATGAAAACTTCATCTGAAACGGAGCTGCGTAAAAGACTGCCTTTATACGTCAAAGCATTGGCGTTGTCTATTATCGTGCATGACACAACACACCTCACTGTCTACTGGTTTGACGAAACTGAAACAGATATAAATTTATAAAGTAGAGAAATATATGTCAATACAAGTTTTGACCGCATCAAATGTGCAGATGATACCTGTATCAAGCAGGAGGTCTGCTGCCCGAAAAATCCGTGCCGCTTGCTATGCTCGTGTGAGCAGTGAGCATGACAGTCAGCAATTGTCTTACACTACACAAAAAAGCTATTTCGTTGAATATATCCAAAGTCAGGAAAACCTCGAATTTGCGGGATTTTACGGTGACGAAGCCATCAGCGGAACTAACCGCACACACCGTGTGCAATTCAATCAAATGATGGAGGATGCGAAAGCCCACAAATTTGACTTGATTCTGACAAAGAGCCTGTCTTGCTGGGCGAGAAATACCCTCGATGCTCTTGCCTGCATCCGTGAGCTGAAAGCCCTTGATCCGCCTGTGAGAGTGATCTTTCAGAAGGAGAATATCGACACCGGAAACGCTCAGGGAGAATTGGTTTTGACTATCATGTCGGCTCTTGCGCAGGAGGAAAGCCGCAGTATTTCGGAGAATATCCGCTGGAGCTTACAGAAGAAATTTCAGAACGGCGAGCCAATTATTGACCTGAATCGCACGATTGGGTACGACTTTGGGGAAAACGGCGAATGGGTTATCAATCCGGAATAGGCGGTTGTTGTGCAAATGATATACGAAAGCTATGCGGACGGAAATTCGTCAACAGCTATCGCAAAAATGCTGAATGATAATGGAATCACCACGGTTATGGGCTGTAAATGGCGGTCAGACGGTGTTCTGCGTGTATTGCGAAATGAGATTTATGCAGGTCACTTGCTTTTATAAAAGACCGCAACTGTGGACTTCCTGACACATAAATCCGTGAAAAAGCAGACGATTTTGCCGCAATACTTCATTGAAAATCATCATCCGGCAATTATTGAACCGGAGCTTTTAAGCCGTGTTCAAGAGCAATTGCATAAAGCCGAGAGGAAGAAAAATTATATGAAAACGAATGGGCGTGAGACTTGTCCATTTGTTAACCTGAAACTTGCGGACGGCTCACCTTTGAAGCGGATTTCCTACAGGGCAATGGCGACAGGCTACAAAAAAGAAGATGGCAGCGGTGGTTATGCATTTCAGTATCCTGTGCTGAAAACCGTGAATTTACACCTTGTGCCGGGTACGGAAAAAACCTATGTTTCCATGCTTGCGGTAGAACAGAGTTTTATGGAGATGCTGTATCGGCTGAAACGAGAGTATGAACAATATGGTGAAAGCTGTGAGTTTTGCAGAGCTGCTGAGCGTGTCATTTCTTCAATAAATGTACCCACAGTTGATACGCAGAAAATAGTCATGATCGAAGCGGAACTGAAGGTGACAGGTGATGCTTATAACAGGGCATCCGCAGGAAAAAAGCAGGCTGAGATTGCAGGGAGAGATGCTTCTGTCTACGCAGAGCTGATGTTTGATCTGACACAGAAAATGGAGCAGTTGAAAGTGCAGAAAATGGAGCTTGAAAGCATTGCTGACAGCACGGATATACGTGAAAAATACAGAGATTTCCTGGAGATGCTGAAAAAACTGCCGACTGAGAACACATTAGGCAAGCCAATCATTGTGAATGGGCTGGACTGTCATGGTACGCTGATTGTGAATGCAGATGGGAGCATCAATAGACCTCTTGCGAAATTAAATAGACATATCAAAGTTACAGATACCAGCAAGC
>CAMWHN010000086.1 GCA_947174085.1 uncultured Ruminococcus sp. | reverse complement strand
TTCCTTTTTAGTCAATTATAACATATTTTTGTGAACTTTTCATGCGGTTGCCCTGGTATATATTATGATAATTATTGACATATATTTGTGCTTATGATATAATTATTAGTGCAACAGTATGAATAGTTTTTATGTAGATTAATAATGTGTATGAGGTTTTTATAATGGCATATGAGAAACTTAATTTTTTTATAAAAAATTACATTGAAAATGATAAAACAGGAAGAGCTGTTATGCTCACAAGTGGCTGGGGAACGGGAAAAAGCTATTATATAAATAGTAATCTTAAACCATTTCTTGAATCCAGTGAAGGTGGGAAACACAATTGTGTGATAGTTTCTCTTTATGGTTTAACAAATATTTCAGATATAAGCAAAAGTATATATTTTGAGTTGAGAACTGTTGGCAAATCTGATAACACAGAAGTTAAAAGTACTGGTAAAGTTGTGGCAAAAATAGTTGGCAAGACTATATTTAATGGGATTATCAATAAGATTGGTTTTGATATTAGTTCAGTAGATGATGATTTACAAGAAATATATAATTCAATAGACTTGAGTCGAAAACTAATAGTTCTTGATGACTTTGAACGTTCTGGAATAGACCGAGTTGAGCTGCTAGGATATATAAATAATCTTTGTGAGCAGGACAGCGTTAAGGTTCTGATTATATAGTCAACAAACTTGAAAAGCAAAAGAGATGGCATCATCCAAGGAATCAAATGTATGAATAGAATTATGGATGATTGATTTCAAATAAGCCCAAAAATTTTCAATGGGATTCAGCTCAGGAGAATAAGATGGAAGAAAAATCAGTGTACGCTGATTTCTGGCAGAAATATCAGTCAACTGTTTCTTACGATGAAATGAAGCATTATCCATCACAATAACAGCATCCTCCGGAAGACATGGCAAAAGATACTGTTCAAACCAAAATTCGAACAGTGTACTATCTGTTATACTTTTGTGACGTTTCAATGCTTTTCCAACTGCCACTGCACTGCATGCAAATGCTTCAGCGATTTCTCTTTGATAGGCATCCGGATGTTCGACAATAGATGCTTTCAGTTTTTCAGGGTCTATTTTCTTGTACTCTCTGTTCAGAGGTTTATTTGACAAATCACCTGTTTCCTTGTATTGTTTTACCCATTTGCTGACTGCATAATTTCCTATACCGAACACTTCACATGTTTCTTTTATCGTGTGTCCTGCGAGACGGTATTTTACGACCCGTTCTCTTAAATCTATACTATAAATTTACTTTAAAATAGTATGAAACAGCATCGTCTAAGTTGGAAAATAAGCGAAGATGAGATGCAAGCCCTTGTTTGAGATTAGCCCATTCTTTTTCAATAGGATTCAACTCTGGAGAGTAAGGTGGAAGAAAAATCAAAATCATCTGATGATTTTGAGCAATTTCATGGAGTCTTTTCTTTCGGTGAAAGGAAGCATTATCCATAACAAGTACAAAATTTTCAGGTAGTTCAGGCAGAAGAAATTTCTCGAACCAGGATTCAAAAAGCTCTTTCGTCATAGAACACTCGTACTGTAATGGAGAAAGAACAGTATTTCCCTGTTTTGCCACTACAATATTGAGCCGTTTAAATTTTCTTCCTGAAATCGTATCATACACCTTTTCGCCTCTTGGTGCATAAGCATATTCCCGGCACAGATACTGCTGGATTCCTGTTTCATCAATAGATACAATTTTTTCTTCCGGAATTCCTTGTATCTTTTCAAGATATTCCTCTACTTTTTCTTTGCTTTGTTCTTTGTAGGTGAATATCTTTTTTTAAATGTAATCTTGTTTTGTTTCAAAGCCTTGCAGATTCCCGATTTGCTACATTGAAATACTTCTGCCATCTCTTTCTGCATTGCATCTGGATGTTCTTTTACATATCGTTTTAATTTTTCAGGGTCTATTTTCCAGAATGTTCTATTCAACGGTTTCGCTGACAGATCGCCTGTTTCCCTGTACTGTCTCCCCCATCTGTTCAATGTATCTGTTCCGATTCCGAATATCCTGCTTGTTTCTGTTACTGTATGTCCTTCCAACCGGTAACTGACTGCTCTTTCTTTAAAGTCTTTACTATGTCCCATTTCTATTCTCCTTTTTCATTACTTTTACTTATTTTACAATTTCATACCTATTGCTGTCAAGTTGATTCACTATATATCACAGACCATACGCATGAAAGTTTAGCCTCATCTAAATTGGAATTGTTGTAATCGTTTTGTAACCTATTACAAAGAAAGCACGTAATCAAGATATTTAACGGGACTAAAAGAAACAACCATGCGTTTTTGTCTCATAGATTTCACTTTTCCATTCATAAAAACAGCCTGTTTCAGAGCGCACCATTTGCGGATAATATTCTGATTTTCCGCAGCAGCTTTATTCAGCGTATGATTCTGATCTTCTTTGAACATAACATCAAGCTGCCAATGCATAGACTCTACTGAACAATGACCTCTGACAGCACGTGAAAACAGCTTAATATCACAATTTAGACTTGATATGTAGTACCTTCTTTCTGAAATTCCATTATGTGTACGAACCACCATGCCTATGCTTTTTATTCCCTTCCATTTTTCTTTCTTGCTAAGCCATCCTATACTGTTCGTCTGATCATATTCTCTCACATCTGCACTTCCATGATTTTTTTCCGATGTGCGATGATAATTTCCTTTATCTTTGATTTTTTCTAAATGTTCCCAATCTTAAAAATATAAAGATATTTCCTCAAAAAGTGTATTCTGATTTGCTTTGACTGCAAGAATATAATCTCCCTTTTGGTTTTTTAGTTTTTCTGCTATTGTCGTCTGTGTTCCCATGGCATCAATTGTTACAACCGAGTTCTTTATACTTATTTTGTCAAGTAATTTTAGAATTGCTTTGATTTCATTGCTCTTTTCATCTACCGCACTTTGTCCCAGACTGTATCCGTCTTCACGATTCCATGCGGTTACAATATGATTAGGTTTTTCGCCGTTTTTCGTATTCCCACGCATCGTTTTTCCGTCTATTGCGACTATCTTTTTCAGCTTTTCTTTCTCTTCTCTTTCAAGCATTGACGTCCATTTGTTATATGCTTGCTGCATATATTCGGGGGCAATCATTCCCATTACTCGCTGAATTGTATCATGTGACGGTATTCCATTTTCATACGGCAGATAATCACGCAATAAATTTATATAGTGGTTTGCCCACATCTCCATATCTTCCCAGTCATCTACATTTGATAATGTACAACAAAACACTATCAGTACAATTTCTTTCATTGGGTATCTGACCTTACTCTGCTGTCTTTTATCTTCTATACATTCCAACATTTCCATTAATTCTTCCATTGTGACACTTCCTTTTTGATTTTTCTCTTATTATACCACATTTTTTACTTTGTTTCCACTTTTTTACTCATGCGATTGGTCTGCTATACAGATGATTTTTGTAAAGCATACGAGGAATATTGTACACATTCCCTATTGATGGATAAAAACGAGGTAGTGCCAAAAACAAAAATGGCATTGAGTGAGATCATGACCATATTGATCATTTACCATTTATCGAGATATCGGACATTTAACAGGAATATCATCACTCACCATATTTCCAAGCAGTTCACGTTTCATCAGGCACAAATCAAATATATTCCATATATAGCTATCCTATTTTAAAACAGAATATCAAGGATATCGAAGAACATAATGAATAGCATCATTTAAAGAAATATTTATACGTAAAAAAGCTCTTATTCTATGCTTTAATACAAACCAGTATTTTTCAATGGGATTGAGTGCAGGAGAATATGGTGGAAGAAAAATAAGATTAACCCCATATTTTTTACAAATTTCATAAAGGTACTTTTTCTGATGAAAAGACGCATTGTCCATAACAATCGTTGTGCCTTTTTCAAGGCACGGCAACAGGCACTTTTCAAACCAGAATTCGAAAAGTGCTGAGTTCATTGTTCCGCTGTATTGCATTGGTGCAATTATTTTTTTATAGAGTTTTGCAGCAACTATACTTGTTCTCTGAAACTTTCTTCCTGATATTTTTTCATAAACTTTCTGTCCTCTCGGAGAATATCCATATTCACGGTACAGGTACGAATCTATACCTGTTTCATCAACATATGCTATTTTTTCTTCTGGAATATCTTTTATTTTTTCCTAATATTCCTTTACTTTAAGAAATTTTTATAGTATATTATAGAAAAATGACTTCGGCAAGATGAAGGTGGGTTAAGGTTGAAACAATAACCTCAAAACGCAAAGAACCAAAAAGGCACACAAAACCAGACCACCTGAATAGTAGTCAAAAAAGAAATTGAATTGTGAAGTAAATCAGGGAGGAGTAGTAATCAGATAACCTTGTCTCTGTAAGATAAAAATTGCCTCATCTACAGAAACCTCACGGTGAACAGGAGGTCTGTCAGATTTGGTATAAAATGCTGCATTGTAAGATTCATTCTTTTTGAGAATGTTGTAGATAGCAGTCAGCAGCATTCTGGCGATGGCGATGATTGCCTTTTTGTGACCACGACGCTTTTTCAGATTGAGATAACGCTTACGGATTTCAGGATTGCTCTTCTTTCGGATAGCACAAAGGGCACATTGTACAAGTAAAGGCTTGATATACACACCGGCACCGCTGATTCTGGTTGTTTTCTTTTTTCCGGCACTCTCATTGTTCTGCGGTGTAAGACCAGCCCAGGAGCAGAGATGCTTCGAGGTGGGGAACACGGACATATCCGCTCCGATTTCAGAAAGTATGCCGATAGCGGCAAAGGATTGGATACCTGACACCGTCATGATCAGTCTGAGCTGCGGAAGATACTTTTCCGCAGTGGAAAGAATCAAAGATTCCAGATTTGCCTTGCAAAGCGCAAGATGATCCATATGAGAACGGATAATCCGCAGTTTTTCTGCCTGTTCCGCACAGATTTCACCATCCACAGCAGCAAGAATCTGTTCATCAGTAGCTTTTAGCCCTCTGGTTCGGAATTGGGAAACGTCAGTAATCTTTTCATCCGGATGATCCAGAAGGCTTGTGGTAATTGCAGCAGCAGCTTTTCCGAATACATCCGAAAAAACATCATCCAGCTTGATATTGGAAACGGTAAGACAATTCTGAGCTCGATTCTTTTCCCCTGTAGTAAAACTTGTCAGTTTCCAGCGATAGCGAACCAGATCCCGGAGCTGACGAATATCTGCCGGAGGAATAAAACTGCCTGAAACAAGGTCATGTTTGAAAATATCTGCAATCCACTTTGCATCCTTCTTATCGGTTTTCTTGCCGCGAATTGATTTCACATATTTAGGGTGTGCGAGAACAATTTTACAGGTCGGCTCCAGAATATTGTAAATGGGAATCCAGTACTTTCCAGTAGATTCCATACAAACATCCTGACAATTATGGTCAGCCAGCCATGCAGCACAGCGGCGAAGATCACCGGTAAAGGTAGAAAAGCGTTTGCTCTGATAGGTTGTCACTCCATGAGCATTCGTAGAGGCAATACAGGCAACGAGAAAAGATTTGTGGACATCCATTCCACAGCAGACAGGATAAACAATCTTTAGCATAACACATCCCTCACAAATAGTTTCTTAAGGAATACAGACATTGACTGGATGCTCACTGAAAGATTGAAGTAGTCCGTCTCTCCAAAGATAAGGTTACAGGGTTCAAAGCCCTACGCATTTGTGCTTGAAAGAGCATCCGGCACACATAAAAATTCGGCTCAGCAGATAGCTGTTTCCACTCACCTCCACGTGCTCTGTAGTGTGCCTGTTCCCTTAAATCTATTATATTATTTTTATATTGCTGCGTCAAGGCTATTTGTTTCATTTCCTTTTGTGCCTTGAAGCGCAGCGGAAAGGAATGGTCATAAAAATGGCGAAAGAGCCTGTGGAATACTTGATAAAAAGTTACTATAAAGAAATATTTCATTACTGCTATAATCGGCTGTGTGGGGATTTCCATGCAGCCTGTACACAGGAAGTTATGCTGGTCTTGTATAAGAAAGTGAACACTTTTGAAGTGTATTGGATATTCTGGACGAGAAGGAACGCCAATTGATGGAAGAATATCTGTCTAGTGCAGATAAAATATTACAGTTGTAAAAAAAATCAAAGTTGTCCTCAGTAAAACTGAAATACGATGTATTATAGCCAATTTCATATATATAGCAACTTCGAATTTTCTTTTTCGAGTTTAGTATATAAAATGGGAATTAAAACAGCAATTAACTGTTTCTATTTGTCATTGGAAATCACAATTTTTACAACTGTAATACTAGTGTTACAGAGATTAATCCTGTACAACCGCTGAAAGAATATCCATAAGGATAACTACCATCACCGATTTGCTTCACACTACCTGAAATTGTCAGAGATATCAAACCAGTACAATTTCTGAATGCTTCATGTCCGATTATGGTTACGCTATCCGGAATTTCGACAACACTTAGATTTGTACAGTTATAGAAAGCATCACTACCAATACTGATTACTGTGCTGGGAATTGTCACAGTATTTAGACTCTTACATCCATAGAGTGCAGAATCCAGAATTTTTGTTGTTCCAACATTGAAGATTACTGAAAGCTTATTTGAGCATCCAGAAAATATAGAACTACCCATGCTAGTTACTCCACTACCTATTGTTGTGGTAGTAAGATTATAACAATCTTCAAATACATTACTTCCAATTGTAGAAACGCTGTCAGGAATCACAATAGTTTCCAAATTAGTGCATCCACTGAATGTGTACTTTTTAATGTTCTCCATACCATATTCGAGTGTTACAGAGGTTAATCCTGTACATCCACTGAAAGAATAGCCATAAGGATAACTATCACCACCGATTCTAGTTACACTTCCTGGAATTGTTAAAGATGTCAACCCAGTACTCATGCACAATACTTGTGACACCATCTTCTATGATGACTTTTTTAATTGAATCTTTAGACCTCCTCGGAAACTAAAAATGACTTGACAAACCAGTGAGGAAGTGATAGTATTCAATAGGGTGATAAAATGGATTTTTATGCGAAAGCAGAACAGTTGAATGATAAAGATTTCAAGTAGATGATTGGTGTTGAAAAAGCTACCTTTGATACTATGATAAAGATATTGAAGGAAGCATATGCAGGAAAGCTAAGGAAGTGGAGAGGAGGACGGAAAAAGAAGCTTACTATGGAGAACCAGCTTCTGATGACTTTAAAATATCTCCGTCAATATGTTACGCAAAAAGAGCTTGCGTTTGAATTTGAAGTTGGCGAAGCAACAGTTTGCGATACAATCAGATGAGTGGAAGATACCTTGATCAAAGACGGCAGCTTTTCGCTGCCGGTAAGAAAGTGCTGCTTGTTGATGTGACGGAATGTCCTGTCGAGCGCGCTCAAAAAAACAAAGAAAATGATATTCCGGCAAAAAGAAACGGCACACGATAAAAACACAGAGGCGGCGAATTGACAGAGGATGAAAAAAGAGAAAACCGCTGTATCTCACAGGAACGTATTTTCATTGAAAACATCAATGCGAAGATCAAGGTTTTTAAAATTATGAAATATCCCTATCATAACCGCAGAATGCGTCACTGCCTGCTTTTGAATTTGATCTGTGGAATCATTAATTTTGAATCCAGGAATTAGTTTCCGAGAAGGTCTAATGGATTCATGGATTCGCTGACCAAAGAAATATTCGGAAAAATGTTTGCTGACAGAGGCTAGATTGCTAACATTTTCTCTGGCAACAGCATTCGCCTCACTAAACAAAGCATAGTTCATAGAGATATCTTTATCTGCATTGATAGCTTGCAATGCAGCAGTATATCCCGCAACTAGCTGATCTCTCTTGTTAATAAATTCTTTTTTTATATCCTGCTCACTGCCTCTTTGATTTGTTGCAAGTTCGAACATGACAAAAAAGTCATCCTCAAATAACCTCGTCTCACTGCTTTCCTCTGTGATTTCCGGTTCAGTAGAAACAATTGTGAATTCTAATACAGTTTCTGGAACAGTCTCCGGATCCGGGTCAGCAGGAATGCTTTCTGTGGGATTCTCCACCACAATCACAGAAGATTCTTCTGCCGGAAACGTCCCGAGCAGGCACACAACTGCAGGCAAAATAACAGACAAAGCAAAATGGGATATTTTTTCATTGGAACTTCCTCCAGTATTTACCAAAATTTCCGATAAAAATGTATAAATTATAACAT
>CAMWHN010000085.1 GCA_947174085.1 uncultured Ruminococcus sp. | reverse complement strand
AAATTATAAAATTTTGCTCGTTATATTGATTTAGAATACATAATATGCTATAATAAGTTAGTATTAAGGTTTAGAAAGGAGCTGAAAATTATGAATCATGATCTACATTTTGACGTTATTCCTGAAACTGTGGAAGAAAAGGGAGATATCCTTCATGGCGTTGTCGGGACATATCAGGGAAAACCTGTTGTATTCATATATTGTGCATCAACGCAGGGCATTATAATTCCAGAAAGTTTAGAACCAATATATCCTGCAATTGAGGAAGCAGTTGTTCGATATCTGCGAAATACAGGAAAATTAAAGTAACAAAGATAAAAAAATGTTCCACGTGGAACATTTTTTTTACTGTGCTATGTCTGGATTGTCCGTCCTGCCTAAAAGATAGTCTACAGAACACCCCAAGTGGTCAGCAATTTTTGCGATTCTCTCGCAAGATGGGGAAGTGTCCCTTTTTTCTAGGTCATATATAAAACTTTTAGTAATCCCGCATGCTCTTAGCAGTTGTGCCACTGATAAACCTTTTTCCTTGCATTTTGTTTTAACTCTTTCCGCAATTTGTGAATTTTTCATAATAATACTCCCATTTTTTGTGTATTCGTACAATTTTTTTGAAAATCTATTGACATACGTAAATTTCCGTGTTATAATAATACTGTACTCAAGAGTAAGTATACCATGGTTTACAAAAAAAGTCAAGAGAAAGAAGAAAAATTTTGAACGCTGTGCTGGCGGATTCTACACTTGCCTTTATTGGATCGAGATTAGTCTCTTCCCCGCATGCGCGGGGGTGATCCTTGCAAGCGTTTCTGGATTAAAAATACATAATATTCTTCCCCGCATGGGTGGGGGTAAGTCCCACTAGTTTTTTAGTGGGCATTTTTTTTAGAAAATAAATTTTCTAGTTATAAAATTTTTGAACAGGCTTTATGCTATAATAATACCAGTAAAGAAAATTAGGCAGTTTTTAAAATTGTGTCAGGGTAATAATAAGCTAAAATTTCTCGATAATTAGAACCTTGTAAAGCCATAGCATTTGCACCATATTGGCTCATGCCGACAGCATGCCCATAGCCTTTGGTTGTGAAAATGAAATTTTTATCTTGATAAGTAATTTCAAAACAGGCGGAACGCAAAGAAAAAATAGTTCTTAATTCTTGTCCGGTGAAAATACTTGTGCCAACGGGAATTTGCAGAACAGTACCGGCATCAGAACAAATTGGTTCGCCAAACCAATGTTCTGTATCTGTGCCAAGTATTAAACCAGTATGTGCAGAAGTTAATAATTCCTGTACTTGGTCTGGAGTATAAGAAATTTCTTGTTGATATTTTGGTGCAGAAGTATCAGAACTACTATCAACAGATTGTAAATATGCAATATCATTGCCCCAAACGTTTTGGGCAGATTCTGTTTTTCCGCTTGACATTGCATGAAATGCCGCAATAATTGGCTGATTGTCATAAAATAAAATTTCTGGAAGAACAGAATCTACAGCTTGACAAAGCTTTTCATAATAAGTATTAAAATTATCGCCGTAAAGCTCTTGTAATTGTTGTGTTGTGTAAAAAGCCTGATATTGATTTGGGTCGTTAGAAAAATCAGCTCCGTTTAAATCAGAACGATTTTCTGCTAAAATTACTTGTCGTTCTGCATAAGTATGTGCTGCGACAGCCTGTGCTTTTAACGCTTCTGTTTCAAAAGAAACTGGCATTTCTGCACCGACTGCGCCAATCACATAGTCACGGACAGAAACTTCTAAAATTTTATTACTGGTAATATCTAATACATGATAAACTTGATTTTCTAAATTTTCTATATTAGAATTATTATCTTGTTCTGTAGAATTTTCTGAAGTTTCTGAAATTTCTGTGTCAGATTTCTCTTGTGCAGAAGTTTTTGGCGAAATCATCATAGCCGGAATTAATGGCATTGCTGTTAATACTAGGCATAATATGCTATAAATACAAAATTTTTTCTTCATAAAAAAATTCCTCCAGATTTGAGTTTTTGATTTTAATCATGTTACTCTTGACTTGCCATAAAAAAAATGTTATAATTGAGTATGCAATAGAAATTTATAAAATCAAAGGAGGCAAAATCTCATGAGCAGAATATTTTCAAATGCTGATATGCAAAATTTATGCGGGGAATTGAAAAAAAATTCCGTTATTGACCAACAATTATATCAGAAATTTCATATTAAGAGAGGTTTACGCCGGAGTGATGGCACAGGCGTTCTTGCAGGCATTACAAATATTTGTAATGTACATGGCTATCTTGTGAATGAAGGTGAAGTTGAGCCAATTCCTGGGGAATTAATTTATAGAGGATATACTATCTATGATTTGGTGCGCAATGCCGAAAAAGAAAACCGTTTCGGCTATGAGGAAACAGCGTATTTATTATTATTTGGCAAATTGCCAACAGTTGATGAGTTAGACGCATTTCACCATTATTTGTCAATGCATAGAGAATTGCCCTCTGGATTTGTAGTAGATATGATGATGAAAGCACCATCACAGAATATTATGAATAAATTAGCACGTTCAATTTTAGCATTATATTCTTATTATGAAGCAGAATGCGAGCAAACAAATTTAGAACAGGAATTAAAAACAGCCATTAATTTAATTGCCAAATTGCCAATTATTATGGTAAATGCCTATCAAGTAAAGCGCAAGCATTTTGATAATCAGACGTTATTTATGCACCCATTGCGCCCAAATGAAAGTACAGCAGAGACAATCTTGTCAATGCTCCGTCCGGACAGAAAATATACCAAAGAAGAAGCGCAATTATTAGATTGCTTATTAATGCTACATGCCGAACATGGTGGCGGTAATAATTCTACGTTTACATGCAGAGTATTAACTTCTTCCGGAACAGATGCTTATTCTGCGTATTCTTCGGCGGTATGTGCGTTAAAAGGCTCAAGACATGGCGGTGCGAATATTAAAGTTTCTGCTATGCTGGAAGATTTTAAAGCTAATATTAAGCATTGGGACAACGAGGGAGAAGTTGCAGATTATATTAAAAAAATTCTGAATAAACAAGCTGGTGACGGCAGTGGTTTGATTTATGGCATGGGACATGCTGTTTATACGCTTTCTGACCCAAGAGCTGTTATTTTAAAGAAAAAAGCCTTTAAACTTGCTGAGGGCAAAGAAATTGAAGCAGAATTTCATTTATTAGATACGATAGAAAGATTAACACCAGTCTTGATGAAACAAGAACGAGGCATTGAAAAAACCGTTTGTGCCAATGTAGATATGTATTCCGGTTTAGTATATAGAATGCTGAAAATCCCACAGGATTTATATACGCCGTTATTTGCTGTATCACGCATTGCTGGCTGGTCAGCTCATCGTATGGAAGAATTGCTCACTGGTGGCAGAATTATCCGTCCGGCTTATAAAGCTTTGCCTAAGAAAAAGCAGTATGTTCCGATTAGTGAAAGAATATAAAAAATTTGGATTTTTATTACTGTTCCTGTGGTTTTGTACAGGTTGTTCTATCGGCATTAATGTAGATACTATGCTGACACCGCCGAAGCTAAGCGGTGAACAAGAACAAATTTATCAGGCATTGCAGGATACTGCCGGCACGGGAATCAGATTAAAATACCCCAAAAGCGGAAGTTATTTGTCAGCGTTTATTATTGCTGATATAGACGCTGATGAAAGTGATGAAGCCATTGTTTTTTATGAAAAAAATAACATGACGGCTACAGACGGCGGTCTTAGAATTAATATTTTAGATAAAATTAATAATCATTGGCAATCTATTTGCGATAGAGAAGCTGAGGGTTCTGAAATAGAAAAAGTTGTCATTTCTAAATTAGGCAACAGCGAAAAAATGAATATTATTGTTGGCTATAGCACAGCAAATCAATCAGAAAAATATATTTCTGTCTATGCCTATGAAAATCATTATTTAGAACAGACTTTAAAACATAGTTATGCATTATTTGATGTTGCACAGACAGATAAAAATGAAAATCCAGATTTGATATTATTAGGTGCGGTGAGTGCTTCAGAACAAGCTTATACGGCTGTATATTGCCTTGCACAAGATGGCAGATTATATCATGAATATAAATATAGATTTATTGACCATTATACAGATTATAATCAGTTAATTTACGGAAAATTATCTGACGGCAGAACGGCTTTATATATTGACGCATTAACAGGGACTTCTAATATTCAGACAGAAGTATTATGTCTAGAAGAAATACAGGGAGAATTGCAGTTAGTAAATTTATTACAGCGTTGCGGAAAAAATACAGAAGAAACTGTGCGCCGTTCTGGATTATCCTGCATGGATATTGACCATGATAATATACCGGAAATTCCAGTACAAACTGTATTTTCGGGCTATGAGAATGTCGCTGAATCAGAACAAATCCGGCAAACTAATTGGCTTATGATGCAGGATAATATTATTTTTACAGAATATTGCAGTTATTATAATGCCAATGATGGTTATGTGTTTTTATTGCCGGAATCTTGGCAAGAGCATGTGACTATTATAAAAGATACAACAGAAAATGAAATTCAGTTCTGTATATATGACGGCGAATGGCAGGAAGATATGCCGGTATTATTAAGAATTTATATTGCCTATGATGAAGCTGACAGAGATGACCATTTAGGCAATGGCTATCAGTTATTGCATACAAAAGGCACTGCAAGCTGTTTAGTAAAACCGGAATCTAATCAGGATTTGTCATTGACAATGGGAGATTTATTATTATATTTTCAGTTTTTAGATTAACTTTAGTCAGGAGGTTGACTGTTTCATGAAACGTATTCTTGTATGTGAAGATGAAGACGTAATACGGGATTGCATTGTAATTAATTTAAAACGTGCGGGCTATGATGTCATTGATGTCAATTGCGGTGAAGATGCTTTACAGAAATTTGAAGAAGAAAACGGTAATTTTGATATTGTCCTGCTGGATATTATGATGCCCGGTATTGATGGCTTTACGGTTTGTAAAAAATTAAGAGAAAAAAGCTCTACACTGGGAATTATTATGCTGACGGCTAGAACACAAGAAATGGATAAAGTCAGTGGTTTAATGATTGGTGCTGATGATTATATTACAAAACCTTTTTCTTTGTCAGAATTAACTGCGAGAGTAGACGCAATTTATAGACGTGTCTGCATGAGTTTTATTCATGATGAAAAAAGTCCTGTGATTGACTCAGGACCTTTTACGCTGAATTTAAAAAGCAGAACTGTTGCAAAAAACGGCGTGCCAATTGATTTGACCCAAGTAGAATATCAGATTTTAGAATATTTCATGAATAATAAAAATACAGCTCTTGACAGAGCAAGTATTTTAAATCATATCTGGGGAGAAAATTATTATGGAGATTATAAAATCGTAGATGTAAATATTCGCAGAATCAGATTAAAAATAGAAGATGAACCGTCTAATCCGCAATATATTGTAACGATTTGGGGCTATGGCTATAAATGGAATGATAAAATTTAAATCTAAATTAAAACAGGAAGAACAGCTCCCTAGAAAACGGACGATTACACAACGTTGGATTACAAATAATCTTGCTGTGATTGTATTAATCATGATTGTTGTTGTATTAATATTTGTTTACGCTATGCAGAGTTTTTATTATACTAGTGCCAGACAGAGTTTAACAAGTGAATTGACTTCGGTTGTGAATTTATTAAGCCGTTATGCACAGGATTCTGAAACAAATTTGTATTCTGAAATGCGTGGCACGTTTGAGAGTTTTTCTGCAAAAGATAAAATGGAACTCATGGCAGTCAATTCTAAAGGCAGAGTTATTTTAACTTCTTCTGGATTTTCGCCGTCATCTGATACTGCAATCCCAGATTATGAAAATTTAGTAAACGGCGGTGACGGCTATTGGATTGGTAAAGCTGAAAATCAAGAAAAAATTATGGCGGTTTGTATGGATATTTCAGCTTTTAGCACAGAATATTATGCCGTGCGTGTGGTTTGTTCTCTCACAGAAGTTGACAAAAGTATGGGAACAATGATTATTTGTGCAATTATTATCTGTGCAATTATTATCTTAATGCTGGTTTTAACAGGTATTTATTTTGTCGGTAGTATTATTAAACCAATTATGCAATTAAGTACAACCGCAGGAAAATTCGCAAAGGGTGATTTTTCTATTAGAATCAGATATCATAATAATGATGAAATCGGCGATTTATGTAATGCAATTAATCATATGGCAGATGAGTTATCTACAGCCGAAGAAATGAAAAATGAATTTATTTCTTCAGTATCACATGAATTGCGAACGCCTTTGACTGCAATTAAAGGCTGGGCGGAAACGGTTTGCATGGCGGAAAATGACACGGAAACCGTTCGCAAAGGTATGAATGTTATTATGAATGAAACAACTAGATTAACACAAATGGTAGAAGAATTACTAGATTTTTCAAGAATGCAAAACGGACATTTTGAATTAAAAAAAGCAACTATGGACGTGCTTGCAGAATTGGGTGACGCTGTGTTAATTTACATGAATAAAGCCACACAAGACCAGATTTCTATTGCTTATGATGAACCGGAAATGTTGCCGTTTGTATATGGCGATAAAAATCGAATCAGACAAGTGTTTATTAATATTATTGACAATGCAATTAAATATTCTGATGCTGGTGGACATGTGCAGATTACTGCGGAAGAATTTCAAGGTAATATAAGAGTTTGTGTTTCTGACAGCGGTTGTGGAATTAAAGCATCTGATTTGCCTAAAATTAAAACAAAATTTTATAAAGCCAATCATACTCGCAGAGGGTCGGGCATTGGGCTTGCTGTCGCAGATGAAATTATTATCGCACATGGCGGTAAACTAGATATTAAAAGTGAAGAAGGCGTTGGAACAACCGTAATTATTACATTACCGCCTGAACATGCATAAAGAGGTGATATCATGAGTGAACAGAAAAATAATTCACAAAATTCTCATAAAAGCAAAATCGGCGGACAGGCATTAATTGAAGGTGTCATGATGAAAGGCGTGTATAAAGGCGCAATGGCTTGCCGATTGCCAGACGGGAGCATTGATATAGAAACATGGGATTTGAATAACGGCAAAAATAAACCTTGGTATAAAAAAATGCCTTTTGTAAGAGGTGTCTATAGTTTTATTTTTTCTATGATTGATGGCTATAAATGCCTGATGAAATCTGCTGAAAAACAAATGACAGAAGAAGAATTGCAAGAACAGGAAGAATCTTCTAAGTTTGAAAAATTTCTGGAACAGCATTTTACTGAAAAAACAGTAGAAGCGATTATGGCTGTTGGCATGGTATTAGGCTTAGTCATCGCAATGGGATTGTTTTTATTCTTGCCAAAATGGATTGTCGGCTTGATAAAGCCTTTAACGGCTAACAGAATGATTCAATCTTTTTCAGAGGGAATTATTAAAATTATTGTATTTGTTAGTTATATGGCAATTACTGGTAATATCAAAGATATTAGAAGAACTTATGAATATCACGGTGCGGAACATAAAACAATTGCTTGTTTTGAAGCAGGTTTGCCTTTGACAGTCGAAAATGTGAAAAAACAAGTGAGATTGCACCCAAGATGTGGCACAAGCTTTATTTTCTTAACTTTGTTTATTAGCATTTTAGTCATGTGTCTCGTGCCGTTTACAATTCCGTGGCAAAGATTTTTATGCAGTTTATGTTTATTGCCAATTACTGTTGGCTGTTCATTCGAGTGTATTCAATTTGCAGGAAGAAGTGACAGTAAACTTGCGAAAATTATTTCTTTCGGCGGATTACAGCTCCAGAAAATTACAACGAAAGAACCTGATAATTCACAGATTGAAATTGCAATCGAAGCTTTAAAGCCATGTATTCCTGAAAATTTAGAGGACGATAGATGGTAATCAATTGCAGAGAATTAAAAAAAATGCTTGTTACTATGCTGGAAAATGCAAATATTCCAGATTCAGAATTTGATGCAAAATGCATGTTAGAACAAGTTAGTAATTTATCATGGCATAGTATATTGGCACAGCAAAAAAATTTTTCTTCTGAACAGATTCAGGAATTGCTTGCTATGACAAAGCGTAGAATTTCTGGTGAACCATTGCAATATATTTTAGGTGAATGGGAATTTTACGGCTTGCGTGTATTTGTGGGAACAGGGGTGTTAATTCCCAGAGCTGATACAGAAATTTTAATTGATACAGTACTTGATTTATATC
>CAMWHN010000084.1 GCA_947174085.1 uncultured Ruminococcus sp. | reverse complement strand
ATTAATTATCTGTGCTGATAATTTAATTATCACAACACAGGATAAATCAGAAATTTTAGATTTTTTAGAATCTGATATTGAAAAAATTACTGATAATGCAAAGCCACATTATCGTTATGCTTTTGCAAATCATAGAAAATTAAATCATTTGCTATTTGATGCTTCAATTTGTGGTTATTTATTAAATCCGTCCGCAACAGATTATAGTATTTCTGCATTGTGTAAAAAATTAAATGTGCCGTATTTTGAGGAATTAGAAAATTTAGCTCCTGTACAGGCTTTAGCTGGAATTTATGAAAAGGGTATCAAACAATTAGAACAAGATAATTTAT
The DNA here is from genome assembly GCA_947174085.1 of uncultured Ruminococcus sp. Lineage (GTDB taxonomy): Bacteria > Bacillota > Clostridia > Oscillospirales > Ruminococcaceae > UBA3855. The sequence continues at coordinate 7,913 of CAMWHN010000084.1, read as the reverse complement.
TAAAACTTTGGCAGGAAATTGAATTGCCTTTGATTAGAGTGCTTGCCTCTATGGAACATGTTGGAGTACTAGTTGATATAGAGGGCATTCAAGCATTTGGAAAAATGCTTGCAGGACTGATTGCAGAAACAAAACAGAAAATTTATGATATTGCAGATGAAGAATTTAATATTGCTTCTAATAAACAATTAGGTAAGATTTTATTTGAAAAGCTGAAATTGCCAGTTTTGAAAAAAACTAAAACCGGTTATTCCACAAGTGCAGAAGTCCTCGAAGAATTATATGAAAAAACAGGACATGAAATAATTAATTTAATTTTAGATTATCGTCAATATACTAAATTACAATCAACTTATGTAGACGGCTTATTAACTAAAATAGCACCTGATGGCAGGATTCATACAAATTATAAACAAACAGAAACTCGTACAGGACGAATTTCTTCTACAGAACCGAACTTGCAAAATATTCCTGTTCGGACAAAGCTAGGACGAGAAATGCGGAAATTTTTTAAAGCCAGTGAGAATCGTATTTTGCTTGACGCTGATTATAGTCAGATTGAATTGCGTTTGATGGCGGATTTAAGTCAGGATAAAGCTATGCAAGAGGCATTTATTTCTGGTTTTGATATTCACACAGCAACAGCGTCTAAAATTTTTAACGTTCCGGAGTTGTTAGTTACTTCTGAAATGCGTAGTACTGTGAAAGCTATTAATTTCGGGATTCTGTACGGCATGGGAGCTTATTCTTTGTCAAAAGATATTCATGTATCTAAGCAAGAAGCAGAAAATTATATTCAAGAATATTTAGGCTCTTATCCCAAAGTTTCAAAATTTTTAGATAAAATAATTAAAGATGCGACAAAAAATGGCTATGTTTGTACAAAGCTTGGTAGAAGAAGATATATTCCAGAATTAAAATCTGAAAATAAACAAGTACAAGCCGGCGCAAAACGTATTGCTATGAATACACCTGTACAAGGCAGTTCAGCAGATATTATTAAACTTGCCATGATTCGTGTGCATGATAGACTTGAAAAAGAAGTACCCTCTGCAAAATTATTATTACAAGTCCATGATGAATTAATTATTGAAGTGCCAGAATCAGATTCTGATTCAGCACAGAAAATTTTACAGGAAGAAATGACAAATGCTGTTAAATTATCTGTGCCGTTAATTGCCGAAGTCAAGAAAGGTAAAACTTGGTATGATGCAAAAGATTAATATAAAAAAGCTTTGTGAATCAGATATAGATTTATTAAAATCCTGTGCAGAATTGGAAAATATTTGTATTTCAGATGGCTGGAGTTATCAAAGCTTTTTATCTGAAATTAAAAAACAAAATAGTTATATTCTGGTTGCGTTAAATCAGGAAAATCAAGTGACTGGTTTTTTAACAGCAAGTTATGTTTTAGATACGGCAGATTTGACAAATATTGCTGTTGCTTCTGAATTTAGAAACCAAGGCATTGCTTCGGAATTATTAAAATTTTTATTACAAGAATTAAAAAATTATCATATATTTCTGGAAGTCAGAATTTCTAATATTCCGGCAATTAATTTATATCAGAAATTTTGTTTTAAGCAAGTTGGGATTCGTAAACGATTTTATCAGAATCCGATAGAAGATGCGATTTTAATGCAATATGGAGAAGAAAATTTATGTTAATTTTAGGAATTGAAAGCTCTTGTGACGAAACTGCCACAAGTGTTGTACAAGATTGTGTTATTCAAAAATCGTCTGTGATTGCTTCACAGGCGATGGAACATAGATTATATGGCGGTGTCGTACCAGAATTAGCTTCCAGACGGCATTGTGAAAATATTCTTGCTGTCACGCAACAGGCTTTAAAACAAGCTAATATTACAATACAAGATATTGACGGCATTGCAGTAACTTATACCCCCGGATTAATTGGTGCTTTGCTTGTGGGTGTGAATTTTGCAAAAGGTTTAGCTTTTGCTTCTGGAAAGCCTTTGATTCCTGTGCATCATATTATGGGGCATATTGCGGCGAATTATCTTGCTCACCCAGAATTAAAACCGCCTTATTTATGTCTTGTTGTCAGCGGTGGGCATACGATGCTTGTTGAAGTCAAAGGTTATACGAAATTTCAAATTCTTGGTACAACTTGTGATGATGCTGTAGGAGAATGCTTTGATAAATGTGGTCGTGTGTTAGGATTTCCCTATCCGGCAGGCGTTCAGATTGATAATGCTTCTAAAAAAGGCAATAGTCAAAAATATATTTTGCCACGTCCCAGAGTTGCCGGAAGTGAATTGGATTGCAGTTTTTCGGGTTTGAAAACGGCTGTGATAAATCAAGTTCACCATGCGGAACAAATTGGCGAACAAATTGATAAATTTTCTATGTCAGCTTGCTTGCAAAGAACGATTGCAGAAATTCTTACAGAAAAAACAGAACTCGCCGCTAAATTAACAGGCTATACTACAATTGCTATGGCAGGAGGCGTATCAGCAAATTCTGGATTACGTTCTGCTATGCAAGCCATGTGTCAGAAACATAATTATAAGCTTTATGTTCCGCCTTTAGAACTTTGTGGAGATAATGCCGCTATGATTGCTTGTCAAGGGTCTTATAACTATCTTGCAGGCATAACGGCAGATGAAAGTTTAAATGCTTATGCTTCCGGTACAGCAATCGGCGAAATGAGAATATAATAAAAAAACTGTGCTATCTAAAAAATAGTACAGTTTTTTATAATTATTAATATTTTTTGATTTCAAATTGTGGATAGTCAGCTAAAACATCTTCACGGATATAAATTTTAATTTCTTGGTCTTGTCTATATTGTTTCCATATTTTACCGCATTTTAACGTTTCTACCCAATAATAAGTTACATCTTGTAATTCTTCTTCGCTGTAGACTTCCTTTAATGGCAATACACCAATTACAATCTCTGGCAAACCTTGCTCTTGCCACGATGCGAGTACTTGTTGAGAATCATCTCTATCAACTTCCTGTAGATACATTTTTTGCTTGTCCTCTGCATTAAAATTCATGAAAATATTTTTATCAAAATATGGTAATGACGCAGCAGCAATACCATTCTGATAGGGATAATGTTTTTTAATTGGCAGCATATCTACTGGAAGTGTTTCGTCCCAGATAATCAGATTAATTCCTGTTTCTTCTGGAATTTCATTTGTGTATGACCATGGTGACATAATTTTTCTGTCAGTCAAATTATTTTCTTTGATAAACTCTGCAACAACTCTCATGCCATAACAATAAAAAATATCATTGACAGAACTTATTACTGTATATGCTAAAGGCATGCATATCGCAAGAATACCAACACTACTTGCTAATACTCGTATACTTTTAGCAACTACTTTTTGATTTAGCATGATAAATAATGCAGGGATTTCTAATTTTTGTTCTGCCATAATCCAAAATATAAATACAATAAACAATGTACTAACACCAAGATGATGTACAGAAAAATAAACAAATACACTGAAAATCATAAATAATATATATGGCACAAGAAAAGTAATTAATTTTTTATTTACATGCAAAATTTCTAATAAAATAAACCAAAATAACACACCGCCTACACATTCAGCAATGATTCCGCCTGTTGTGGCTACGTTTTCGTTGAGATAACCGCCAATGGTACTGTCAAATGGCATCATTAAAAAATATGCAATTGATTTGAAAATACTTAGAGTAGCTGCAACACTGCCTGCATAATAACAATCTTTTGCCGGAATAATGCAAAGCATTAGCAAAACAGCAAATATTAAAATTCCTAACAGTGAGAAAAAACACTTACTAATTTTATTCCAAAGTTTATGTTTCTGATATTCCTGAAAAATTTCTATTACCCAGACAATGCACAAACCGCCTGCAAATAAAATTCCGTAGGCTGATGTTGCACACAAAAAGCATAATGCTAAAATATATCGCACTGGTTTTGTATTTCTGTTAGAATATGCCATAGCAGAAAGCATAAATGCTAACATCATCATGCTATAGGGACGGCTTAAAACTCCAAACTGATAAAAGAAAAAATAAGTAAATGGAATGAAACAGCGTACAATTTTTGGAAATGGTGACTTGAAAAGAATTAATGCCACAGATGCCAGACAAAAGACAAAATTTATTGTAAATAATGTAAATTCATATGGTGTACCCAGCTTTGCAAAAGGCATTAGCACCAAATGCCAAAGTTGTGGGTGTCCTTCATAATGCGGAATTTCAAATAGAATTTCTTTTAGAGAGGCACTTCTTGCAATTTGCCATGCTTGTGCCTCATCAAACCAAGGTTCATGAAAATAGCCAATCACACAAACTCCTATGATATAGAATATTAATGCAATGATTTCTGCTTTTCCTCTTTTTTGTTCCATGCAGATTTTTTTAATATGTTCCATAATTATCCTCTTGTTATAAAAAAGCCTTCCAACTCGGAAGGCTCTTTATTATTATTTCATTTAGATTTGCTTAGGAGCAAGCCTGAGAAAGTGTGAATGAAGTATAGTTATCTGTTGTAGAACCAGTTGGATAACCGCCTCTGTAAGTACCATCATTCATCCATGCACCTTTACATGCCATGCTATCTACTCGATACATTGCTGACCTACCACTACCAGCATAATCTGTAATGCTCTCAAAGTAATTTACAATCTTCTTGTCTAAATCTGATGTACCAGCGTAAGTATAATCATTACCTGCTACGCTCGTACCCTCAGAGTCTAATTCTACTAAAGAAGTAGCAACAGCATCATACAGGGATTTAGCATTGGAGTTAGCAGCGGAAACTTTGGATTTTTTAACATAACCCAACATAGACGGAACGAGGATAGCTGCCAATACGCCGATAATAGCGATTACAACAATCAGCTCAACGAGTGTGAAACCTTTCACTTTTCTTGTTTTCATAGCGAAAACCTCCTTATAATAATAAATATAATATTTTGCAGAGGGGTTCACTCCTTCTGCAACTGTGGAATCCACTGCTTGAACCGTGCCAGTGTTTTCCTTACAAATATACTATAACATATGTCTAAACTTTTGTCAATAGTTTTTCGAAAAAAAAACAAATTATGAACAAAGTTTTACAAAATTGAGAAGTAAAACGTTTAAGTAAGCACTTTTTTCGTCAATTTGCACAATTTGTATCACAAGCAGTATATTTTGAAATTTATAAGCAATATCGCAATAAACTTAATTTTTGTAAAAAACCTTGTTAATAATTTATACATATATTCCTAATAGTAAATGAAGAAACTACGCTATTTGCATAAATCTTTACATCATGATTTATTCATATATTACGACTTGTAGTGCAATTGTGTTCATATTTTTCAAAAAAAATTGAAATATTTTTTTCATAGTTCAGACATATTTTTATGGTATCTCAAATTATGCTTTTATGCATAAAATTACAGTGCTTGCATGAATCAAGCAAGCTAAATAATTACATATAGAGCATGATAGAACTATTTCTTAAAAAACAAGATTTGTCAGGAGAAAACAAAATAGTGCAAAAAATAATTCCGTCCCATTCTGAAAACAGGACGGAAAAAAATTATCTTGATATCAGATTATATTTTGTTGGTAACTGTGGGTCTAACTGCAAAAGCGACAGCATACGTCTTGCCACTCCAGAGGGTGTATTTACACCAGATTCCCATGCTTCAACAGTTTTCACAGATACTCCCATAACTGTTGCAAACATTGCTTGTGTCATATCAAGTGACTTGCGTATATCTTTTATTTGATTGCTATTGATATCCGGTAGAGGAGCAATGGAAATTTTAACAGTTCTAGCTTGTAAATTTCCTTTTTCGTATTCAATTGCTTCATTTAAACCTTGTATAATACTGTCATATACGTTCATGCTTATTCTCCTTTTAGATTTTTTTCAAGGGTTTGAATTAGTGTTTTGATATTATTTCTTTCTGATTTAGACAAATTTTCTTTATCATTTTTGGCATATGCTGTGATAAAGTAAATTTTTTCATAATACGCAAAATCCACATAAACTACCCTTGTACTTCCACTTTTTCCATGATGTTCAAATGCAAAACGGATTTTTCTAAGTCCGCCTGTTCCTTGTACAACATCTCCCACTTTTGGATTTTTAATAAGTTCGTTTTGCAACCGTTTTAAATCATCTTCAGTAAGACCAATTTTTGACCATTGTTTTTCAAACATTGGAAGCATTATAAATTCTCTTGTCAATTACTACCACCTCTTAGCTATATTATACCCTATTAAATAGTATTTGTCAAGAGAAGAGAAAATAAAAAAATTTTCAACTTCCTATTTTTTAATTTAATACTCAATACCATGACGAGCAGAAATGCCATTTTGATAAGGGTGTTTAATGGCTTGCATTTCGGTTACATAATCTGCAACGTCAATAAATTTTTGTTCTGGATTTCGACCAGTAAGAACTAATTCAGTATGTTCGGGGCAGTTAAAAACAAGACGGTTTGCTAATTCTTTGTCTAATAAATTATAATTATATGCGCTAAAAAATTCATCTAGTACTAAAAGCATTTTGTTACCAGTATATAACTGATTCATGATGTCAGACAGCATTTGATTATGATAGGTAGTTAATTGCGCTTTTTGTGTGTCTGTCATTTGGAACGTAAAACCATAGTCTTTATCACAGCGTGAAACTGTAATTTCAGGAATCCTAGTAAGAATTTGCAATTCTGACGTATGACTGCCCTTTAGAAACTGTACAAAATTGACAGGCATACCACTTCCGACAGCACGAATGGCAAGCCCAAGGGCAGCAGTCGTTTTGCCTTTACCGTCACCGCAATAAATATGAATCATAAAAAAACCTCCTTAATTATTATCACTATTTTTAAAAGTCAAAAATAAACCAATCGTCAACATAACAGAACCTGCACCAATAACAGCACTTGTGCCAACGAGTTCCAGAAATCTACGTCGGCGCAATCGTTTTGAAAGATTTGCACAAAGTCTTTCTTCAGTTTCGGAAATGTCCTCATTATTTAATAAAATATTCACAGCCGGAGCAGATTTCCGATTTTTAATGATTTGATACTCACGGTAATAATTCCGACAATTCGTACAAGTTTTAAGATGCGAACGGATAGCAAGTGCAGTTTCCGGACTAACTAAATTCTCGTGATATAATTCTACAAAATCCGTTACAAAATTACATGTTATATTCATTTTGAATCGCCTCCAACATCATTTTTTTGGCACGGTAATAAATTACTCTAGCGGAATTTTCGCTAATATGTAATGCATTGCCAATCTGTGCATAACTCATTTGGGCATAGACTCTTAGAATTGTCACGTCCTGATATTTTTGCGGAAGTGACAGGAGTGCTTTTTTTGCGCATTCTGCCATGAGTTGATGTTCTACAGTATCTTCGAGGTGTTCTGTAGTAGGGTCGCTATAAAGGTCTGTAAGCAATTCTGTGCTAATATTTTCGAGATGATTTTTATTTTTTCTAAGATAATGATAGTAAGTATGTTTACCAATGGAAACAAGCCATGTAAAAACATCACTATCGCCACGGAATCTATGAAAAGAAACAAAAGCTTGATAAAATGTTTCTTGTGTTAATTCTTCGGCAAGGTCACGGCTTTCTGTTAGTTTATACAAAAAAGCATAGATTCTGGAAAAATATTCCTGATATAAAATTTCAAATTCATGATTCATGAGAAAACACCTCGGCTTTCTAAAAGTTAGTGCCAGAAAACGACAATTATGTTACAAGATTTTAGAAAATTACAGTTCGTCAAAATTACCAAAAAATTAATCAAAAATTTGACAAATCTTTTTGTAACAAAACACAAGTTATGTGTTACTAATATATAAAAGCGTTTTTTATCCTGTGGGGAGAAAATAGCATAATAGTTAGGGTAAGACCTGCAAGGAATATAACAG
>CAMWHN010000083.1 GCA_947174085.1 uncultured Ruminococcus sp. | reverse complement strand
GTGCAGACGCCTTGAGGGACAGCGTTTCCGTCTTGACTTCTGTGCTTTCCTCCGTGGTGGAAGATTCCGTTTTCGGACGGCTTGCACTGCAGCAATAAAGGACGTGACGGATGTGATTTTTATCGCCGTTAAATTCAAATAAAAGTGCAAACTGTGCAGTTTCAGCGTCGTTACGCTCCACAAGAACGCCCTTTGTATCCTGAATTTCACCAAGAATTTCTATTGCAAAATCAGTTGTAATGAGCGCGATTTCAAGGTCACTGGTGTAGCCTGCATTGTTGTTGATGACGTAGTACACGGTGTTATCGGCATAAAATGATTCATTTTCGCCGTTGGCATCGATGGAAAGCGATACCGCACTGGGAATTCTTACAGGCGTTGCAAATGTCGGAACACCGTCATCAGACCAGCCCGTGATTTTTGCCCAGTGTACCTTGTTAAGACCGAACTTGACCTTATTCTTTTTCAGAGCCATAGTTAAACCTCCATTTCGTAAAGCACCTCATAGAGCCTTTCAGACTCTATCCAAACTTCAGTTTTCGTATAATAAATGTTGTGCCGGAGCAGAACTTCCTTCACACGTTCTTCCGTTTCCGGCGATTTTTCGTCAGTATACAGCTCAATATCCAGTTTCTTAAAGCTGTGATACATCAGATTATCTGCACCGAAGGTGTTTTCTCCCGGTGACAGAAAAATCAAAAAAGGCGGTTTTGGACTTTCGCCTTCTGCAAAGTGATGATAGGCAAAAGGCAGTCCCATTTCCAGCATCATTTCGTTGATTTCTTCGTAATTCATGATAACTCCTTTTTAATGAGAGATTCAAGCATATCCGCACCGTTTTCTTCAGCAGGAGCGATATGCGGAATTGCAGCCACACGACCGCCATTTCGCTTAGCGTGACCCTTTTCGAGTAAGTGTGCGATTTGATAACGGTCTTTGCTGTGGACGGTCATTTCAAGAGAATGGCTGTTTTCCTTAGTTTTCTTTGCCGTCCAGCTTTTCTTATAACGACCGGATTTAATGGGAGCATTTGCGGAAATTTCTTTTTTCACAGAAGTTGCAGTCTTTCTGACGGCTTTTTTCATGGCAGAATCCGCAAGCTCGCTGTATTCCGTTAAGCCTTTCATAATTTCATCCGCCATATCGTCAATCGAAGTCATCCTGCTCACCAGCCTTTCGTGTACCTGCGGTGATTTTCATATAGTCCAATGACCGGAAATTCGGCTTAACACCGTCAATATTGTAGAGCAGTCCCCGGAAACGCAGCTTGTGCGTGGTAGTGTTAATTCTCATGGTATCTGGGGTTTGCCGGACAATAAATTCCAGCGATGTTACTTCCTTTGTCACGCCTGCGTCCGTAGTTTCCGTGGAATTTTTCACGGAAACAGCAGCCCAGCAGGAGAAAAGCTCCTCCCACCGGGCTTTGTGGTTGCCGATGCCGTCAATCTTTGTGCTGTGTTCAAGAATAGTAATTCTCTGATTTAGCGTTCCGATTTCCATCAGATAATACCCTCCCTTTGTGCAAATAACAGCGAACGGAGCGTGAGTGTCAGCTTGTGGTAGTCAGCGGTATTGCGGTTCTCATAGAGGTAAGATACAGTATACAGCATAGCCTGCCGGGAGGTTTCCTCGTGAAGCGCAAGTGCCGTATCATCCATTCTGCCGACATCCTGCACGAGCCGTCTGGCTGTGTCGATCAGAGAGAGGATGAGCCTGTCATCCTCGCAGTGATCCACACGAAGATAGTTTTTAGTCTCCGCCAGTGTAATCATGAGCCACTCTTGACCTTAAGCGTCTTGACCGCTTCGGGAAGAATAAGCTTTCCGTCCAGTCTCTCCATCGCAAGGAAACCGACCTGTCCGGTCATGGCAAACAGCTCATTCAGACGCTTGAATGTACGGCCGGAACGGTCAGCAATCCAGTAATAGCTGAAATCGCCGAATGCCATACACTTTGCACCTGCCTTAATCTCCGGCACATAGCTGGAGGTCTTGTAGGGACGGTTGAGGATTGTATCGGGAATACCTGCCGCCACGGACGGCTGCCAGATGTAGTTACCGTTGCCGTCCTTCAGCTTGCGGAGTGCCTTGACCGTGCTGTCATTCAGCACCCAGACTGCCTTCTTGCGGTAGGGGCTGCGGAGCGAGTAGAAAAGCTCCATAACATCATCAAAGGAGATGTTTGCACCTGTGGTCGTAGCGCCGTCCTGTGCGCCGCCTGTGGCATTAAAGATGCCGGTGGGTTTACCTGTGCCGTTGCCGATGAAGAAGACTTCCTCCTCCTTTGCGCCGATTCTGCGGGCAAACTCACGGGCGATGTAGCTTGGCAGGTCGAACACGGAGTCGTTGAGAAGCTCCTCGGAGACCTTGATTGCCGTACCGAGCTTGAATGCGGAAAGCGATGCCTGACCGAAAGTGTCATCGGAGAGCGTGTACTGCTCCTCCTCGTCCATCCATACCGCATCGCCTTTCGAGGTAACTATCGGAATCTTGCGGTCGCCGGAGTTGGTCTTGATAACGGTTGCCATCTGGCGGAAGATGTTCTCCTCCTCAAGCGCCTCGATAAGCTTACGCTCGAACTCATCTGGAACAAGATAACCGCCCTCTGTATCTGTACCAACATGAAGGTCGTTGCGTACATCAATCCAGTTGCGGTTGCGGATGCTGTTCCAGAAAGCAGCAGAATACTCTGCCGATGCCGTGCCTGTTTTTTCGGGTGTGGGTGTCTGTGCTATGGGAGTAGTGAGAATCGGTGTAGAGGTTGCCTTTGCCATCTCCGCTTCAATCTCTGCCTGACGCTCCATACGCTGGATTTCCTTGCCGAGATTGACAATGGTCTGCTCCATTGCATCATAGGTCTTGCTGTCTGCCTCGGAAAGTGTACCGTCTGCCTGTCTTTTGCTGTCGAGGAAGTCACGGGCGGTATCCCATGCTTTCTCCCTTTTTTCTCCAAGTTCCTGAATAGTCATTTCACATACCTCCAATCAATATTTGAGAAGTTCCAGCCTTTTTTCAAGCTGGTCTATCGGAACACCCTTTACTGGTGCTAAAGCGGATATTTTCTGCATCAATGATGCAGTAGTCTGAGTTGGCGAATACTGCATAGATGCCGTATTTTTCTGCGGATTATCGGCATCTTCGTCAAGAATATTCTCCTCTGATTCCTGCGTAGCTTTTGTGCCTTTTTTGTCAAAAAGAATACCGTCCACAAATCCAAGCTGCAGCGCCTTTTCAGCATTCAGCCACGTCTCATCGTCCATTAATTTCGAGATTTTATTGCGGCTAAGTCCTGTTTTTCGGGAATAAGCGTTGATGATGCCCTCCTTGATTTCGTCAAGCAAGGTGATAGCTTTTTCCATATCTGACTTGTTTCCGCTTGCCAAAGTCATCGGATTATGAATCATCAGATAGCCGGTTGGACTAATCAGCGTTTCATCGCCTGACATAGCCACAACAGATGCCGCACTTGCGGAAATGCAGTCTCCGCCGGGGCTGTTAATCCAGACAGTCAGATTCCCGCTAACTTTCGCCAGTTCATCTCTGAACATCGCCGGAGTGATTTCATCACCGAGCCATGTGCAGTCCGAAATAGGACCTTCAAAATACAGCTCCGTTTCTTCGGTATCTTCATTTTTTATAAAGTTCCAGAATTTCTTCATTCTGCGGTTTCCTCGCTTTCTTCAGAATTTTTATTCGCAAATGCGCCTGCATCCTGTAATTGTGTAAAAGAACCGTTGCACAGGTACAAATCCCCGCCTAATTCAGCAGGAATGCGGTTCATATCTTCCAGTTCACGGATATCATTTGCCGACATCCAGCCGTTTTGCCTCGCCGTTGCATAGCCTGACATTCTGCTTGCGTAGTCACCACGGAGCAGCCCTTCAACGTTAAATTTGATGAAGTACTGACCTTTTTCCGAATCAGAAAGAAGTGCCTTTTGGAGTGACTGCTCCCAACGGACAAGCCACGGGTCAAGAGTGTATTTCACAAATTCAAGGGACTGCTGCTCGATATTGCTGAATGTGGCGTGTTCAAGGTCGCCAATCATGTGGAGAGGTACACGATACAAACGAGCGATTTCCTCAACCTGAAATTTACGGGTTTCCAGAAACTGCGCCTCATTATTTGGAATTGAAATTGGTGTATATTTCATGCCCTCTTCTAAAATTGCGGTGCGGTGATTGTTGTTTCCGCCGTATGCTCTCTGCCACGCATCACGCACTCGCTCGGGATTTTTGATAACTCCCGGATGCTCCAGAACACCGCTTGGACTTGCGCCATTGGCAAAGAAAGCAGAGCCGTATTCCTCACAGGCAAGAGAAATACCTATTGCATTTTTAGCAAGTGCAATGGGAGAATATCCGACCAAACCATCAAACCCTAACCCCGGAATATGCAGTACATTTTCAGCAGTCAGAATAATATCGCCCTGCTGTTTCAGATTTGGATTCGCTTCATCGTATCGGCTGTAAATGTAGATAAGGCGGTTACGCTCATCACGGTCTACCTTGACTTTATCAGGCATCAGCGGATACAGTCCTATAACCTCACCACGTCCATTACGGATAATCTGTGCATAGGAGTTGCCATAAATCAGCAGATGCGACATCAGAGTTTCACGAAAAATAAAGCTTGTCATTTCGGGATTAGGCTGGTCGTGAAGCAAAAAGTAAAGCGGGTGCATCGGCACTCGCTCTTTTCCATTGTTTGTATATTTGTAGACGTGCAGCGGCAGTTGTGCTATCGCTTCACTCAGAACTCTCACGCAGGCATATACTACCGTGTGCTGCATTGCCGTTCTGTCACTGACTCGCTTTCCGCTGTTTGATCTGCCGAAAAAATAGCTGTAGGACGGCGAATCATAGCTGTTTGTAGGCTTGTCACGGCTTTTGAATAGTCCTTTGAAAATACTCATAGAAATCAGCTCCGTTCTACAAAATCAATAAATCTCTTGAATCATAAATTGAATCCTCAGAAACACATCCACAGCGAATAGCACGGTCAAGAGCCATAATCAAGGCAACCGTACCGTCAATCTTCTCTGTGGATTTTTCCTTATCCGGCTTGATATTTCCGGCAGGGTCACGCTTAATGAAAATGTTATCCATCATCCAACGTAAAACTGGATGCCCGTTATGGGCGAGTTTCTGCTCCAACGTCAGCTTCATCAGTTCTTTTGTAGGTGGCGACATATCACGATAACCCTGACTGAACTGCACCAATGTAAATCCCATATCTTCGAGGTTCTGCGACATCTGAACAGCACCCCAGCGGTCAAATGCGATTTCCTTGATATGAAATTTCCGCCCCAGTTCATCAATGAAGTTTTCGATAAATCCATAATGGACAACATTGCCTTCGGTGGTCTGCAAAAATCCCTGCCGTTCCCATAAATCATAGGGAACATGGTCTCGGCGGACACGCAGCGGAAGTGTATCCTCGGGCAGCCAGAAATACGGCAGAACATAGTAAAAATCGTCCTCATCAGTCGGCGGAAAAACAAGTACAAATGCCGTAATATCGGTAGTAGAAGAAAGGTCAAGACCGCCGTAGCAGACACGTCCTGCAAGGTCATCTTCATCAAAAGCAATCTTGCATTTATCCCATTTTTCCATCGGCATCCAGCGGACAACCTGCTTTACCCATTGATTCAAACGAAGCTGTCGGAAAGCATTTTCTTCTCCGGGAGTTTCCTTTGCGGAGTTACAGGCAGCAACGACCTTATCCATACCGATTGTTTTATCAAGACTCGGATTTGCCTTTTTCCACACCTTCGGAGAAGTCCAGTCCTCACTTTCATCTGCACCATAAATCACAAGATAAAAAGTCGGGTCGTGCTTTCTGCCCTCAATGATGTCTTTCGCCTTTGAGTGAACCTCGTAGCAGATGCTGTTGGTATCCGTTCCGGCAGTGGTGATAAGGAAGTACAGCGGCTGCATCCTTGCATCGCCTGAACCCTTTGTCATAACATCAAAAAGTTTGCGGTTAGGCTGCGTATGCAGCTCATCAAAAACTACACCATGAATATTAAATCCGTGCTTTGAGTAGGCTTCTGCGGAAAGCACCTGATAAAAGCTGTTAGTCGGCGTGTAAACAATACGTTTTTGCGAAGTCAGAATTTTAACTCGCTTGTTCAGTGCAGGACACATTTGCACCATATCCGCCGCTACATCAAAAACGATAGCAGCCTGCTGTCTGTCAGCAGCCATAAACCTCTGCACGTTCCTCGCCGTCGCCGCAGGTCAGCAGAAGTGCGACTGCCGCCGCAAGCTCTGACTTTCCGTTCTTTTTTGGAATTTCGATGTATGCCGTGTTAAATTGACGGTAGCCGTTGGGTTTCAGAATGCCGAACAGGTCACGGATAATCTGCTCCTGCCAGTCGAGCAGTTCAAACTTCTTGCCTGCCCATGTTCCTTTAGTGTGAGAAAGGCACTGAATAAAATTGATGGCATAGTCCGCCGCCGATTTGCTGTATTTTGAATCCTCTGCCATGAATTTTGTCGGCTTGTATTTTCGCATTCTGCATTACCTCCGATACGAAAAAAGACCTGCCAAAAGCAAGTCTGAAACGATTATTTTGAATACCCCTTGGGGCGATTTTTTAATTGAGATCTCTCTTCCATTGTAATGTATTTTACCATAGAAATGCAACTATATCAAGTCATTTCGGAATCATAATTTACACAAAGATAAACCGAAAAATCGGTAAAAATTTTACTTCCAGAGGAAACAAAAACGGCTGTACGAGCAACAGACCCTTTTTCAAGGGCTGTTGCTTTTGGCGGTTCTCAGGCTTTTACAATGTTGAAGTCGGTGATGCTGTAGCCGTTCTTTTTGACGTAGCTGCAAAGCCAATTGTCAGCTTTGGCAGGGCTGTCGAATTCCTTGATTGTTTTCCAGACCAGCTTTCCGGGTTTCTCCGCTGTAAGCGCCTTTACTTTCCATGTTTTTGCCATTTTCGTTTCCTCCTGAAATTCGTTTTTCGCTTGGGTTTCTCCCTTGCGTTATACACATATTACCATGCATTCCGGCACTTATCAAGCGGCTAAATGTACAGAAAAAACGGGGAAAATCAGCTCTCATCATTGTGTGATATACACCATTGAGGGAGAACGGAAAAGGGGCGTTTTTCAGCCCCTTGTTATTAGTCGTTCAGGTGGTCGAAGCACCATTTCATTGCATCTCCTCCGTCGTCAAAGGGCTTCGGATTTGCTGTTCTGAGGTTCAGGCGGCACTCGATGTAGCTCAGTCCTGTTTCTTCCTCGTCCTCGATGAACTCGTAAACCGCCGCCTCGAAACCTCTGTAGGTCAGTCCTGTCACCAGAACCTTGTCGCCGTATTTCAGCGCCGCACCCTGCTCTGTACATCCGTTGCTCCAAAGATGCTCCATTGTTGTTACCTGTTCCCATTTCATAATCGTTTCCTCCGTTTTGGTTTGTATTCCGCAGGCTGTTTGCCTTTCGGTAGTATGTATATTACCGTCTTTCGAGGAATAAGTCAACGGATTTCGGAGAAATAAATGTAACAATGATTTCGGCTATTTTTCGGATATTATTGTGTAATTTATGACTTCAAAAATAAGCCCCTAAATCGCCCCCTGTGTGCCGCCGATTCGTGAATCCCATAACTTTGCGGAGGAATATGAAACGGCGAACGTGGGGCTTTGTGGGCGAGAATCAGGGGCGGAATTGCCGCCCCTTGCTCGTTGTTTCAGTTCAGTTTCATGCGAATCGCAGGAATAATTTTCTTTTCCCCTGTGATGAAATCGGTGTAGTTTGCTCTTACCTCGGTCAGCCCGTTCATGCGAAAGCCATGTTTTTCAAGGGCTGCGAGGGTTTCGATCAGGCTGCTGAATGTGCTTGAAATCGTAAATTCCGTAATGCCCTGCGCCTTGAAAAATTCGCTGATCGGCTCAATGTCCTGTGTCCAGATAACTTCTGAGAAGTCGATCAGCTCGTTGCCGCTGTCCTTCTGCTGTCTGTAGGCTGCGAAAAGCGTAGGGTTGATGCCGTTCTCCTTGAAGAACTCATTTCCCTCGGTCATTGCCTTTTCAAAAAGCTCAATTGTTTTCATGTGATTTTCCTCCAAATTCATTTTTTTTCGGTGCGGTTCTCCGCTACCGTTGTGTGTATATTACCATACATTTTGAAATACATCAAGCGGCTAAAACTACAGAATATCGGGAAAAATCAGCTTGTACAATTGTGTGATTTATGACTTTAAAAACAAGCCCCACAGCAGCCCACGTGTGCCGCCGATTCGTGAATCCCATAACTTTTCGGAGAAATATAGTGAATCAACTTGACAGACAATAAATACTATGATAAAATAAAGATATG
>CAMWHN010000082.1 GCA_947174085.1 uncultured Ruminococcus sp. | reverse complement strand
CATATCTTTATTTTATCATAGTATTTATTGTCTGTCAAGTTGATTCACTATAACAAACAATGTTTGTCCAAGAGATTTATCTATTTTCTGTAGTGCTTCATTAATTTCTTTTTTTGTAAGTTCTTTTCTATATCTAAAAGTGAACATTGGAAATTCTTCTTCAAGTTTGATTTTAGCAATTTGTGAATTATTATACACATCTTCATCATGGTGTTTTGCTTCTTCACCGAATATACCAATCACACCTTGTGTTTTCTTATGTTGCACGGTTAATCGTGCTGATTGTTTTTTGTCCATAATATAACCCCTCACTTTTATTTAAATTTCTTTTTGATATATAATCAAATATAGAAATATCTTATTTTACTAGTATTTAATTCATTTCTGCTATAAAATATCTTGCAAACAAGCAATCCACCCCCGAGCAAGTTCTTCATGTCCTATTAGCGTTGGGTGCGTACCGTCCAAAGTTTCATAATAAATTTTTCTAGCCGATAAATCTGCAATTTCGCATTTATGCTTTGTTGCTACAAAACGAATGACTTCGTTATAATCTTCTAGGGCAATGCCGGAAAATTTTTCTGGAAATTTCCAGTTAGGAATTTTAGCATGATAAGTTCTGGCAACTGTTCCGCAAATAATCACAGAAGTTGGATAATTTAATGCGATACGTTTCAGCATTAAATCATACGCATCTTCAAAATAAATTGGATTTTTCCAAAATAATCTTTTGCTTTTGAGTGGCACACCTCTGCCAAAATCATTAATTCCCATATAAATTAAAATATATTCCGGTGCATATTCGCCATTATGTAATAATTCCGTACGTTTCAGGCTATTCCCAGAAGGAAATTGCTTGCCTGCCACACAGCTCCCTGCATAAGAATTATTTAAGCAAATACTGCCATGAAAATGCGCAATCACTTTCGCCCACCAGACGTCACTTAAATAACGCATAGCATTGCGTTTTAAATTTGCATAATCGTAATAAACTCTGTAATCTTTGGGCTGTGAACCAACATAAGTGCTGATAGAATCACCCATAATGGAAAAATAATCCATAATTTTTTACTCTCCTAATAATGCAAATGCAATTATATATAAAATTCTTCCATAGTTTCCAAACATAGACAAGCAAGCCGTCCAGTTTGGAAACATGCACCGCAATCAATACAAATGCGATTTTTCCCGTGATAAATTTCAGGCTTACCAGAATAATATGGCGTTGGTGTATGTCCGGTAATCACATAAATATTTTTATCTTGAAAATATGCTTTATCCGGATTATCCCGAGTGAATAACAAATCTTCTGGTTGGTAATCTTCTAATTTTTTAGTTTCTTCAAAATGACCTAATCCGGCATGTACTAAAATAAATTTTTTTTCTTGTATTTGAATTATTTTATATAAATCAAATCCGGCAATATAATCTAAAATTTTTTCCCGTTCTGGAATGCTTAATTTTTGAAAACCTGCAATTGTTGTATCTCCGCCCTCGTCTATCCAAGCTAAAATATCTTCAATATCTTCTAATTCTAAACCTGTTGCAAAATTTTCTTCTGTAATATCTGTCACAAGTTTATCCAGTAAAAATAAAGCCATATAATCATGATTGCCCATAATTGGAATAATATTATTTCTTTTCATTATATCCTGATAAATAGCAACAGGTTGTTCACCACGGTCTGCAATATCGCCTAAAATAAATAATTTATCTTGTTCACAAAACTGAATTAATTCCAGCATTTGTAAATATTTTTCATATTTGCCATGAATATCTGACATAACATAATGCATAATAATTCCCCCTTTTTATTCGCATACAAAAATTTTATCACAAAAATATAATTTTGTCAACTAGTACACCCGCCTTTATAGGCGGGTGCATGAAATAAATTAATTTTTAATAATATATAATATTTGATTCTGTGGATTTTTAATCGAATCATATTCTGACTGCGTGAGAACTATAATTTTAATTCTGTTTTCTAATTCTTGTATTTGGTAATTTATCGTAGTTATTTGATTTGCCTGTGTGGTAGTATTTTCTTGTAACTGTGTTAAAGATTCCCAAAGCTGTATTTTATTTGTAACAGATTCTTCAGGTAATTCCTGCACATGATTGCTATCCGGCAAGCCATGAATTTCTATTGGTGGGAGCTGATAGCGCAACACATAATCCGGCAAATTCTGTGTGCAATCTGTTTCAGGATTATAATAATAGGCAACCAAATCTAATACTAATTTACCAGATTCTACTGTAAATAATCTCTCAACTTTCCACAAAAGCCGAATGACAGTGTTTAAAATTTTTTTTTCTAATATCACTTCGGTTACCGCACCAGATTCTGTAATACCACGCATAACAAATTGAAATTCTGATAAATCAAGCGTTTTATAATTTTTATCAACTTCAATTATTACCAAATCCATATGAGATTCTTCTTGTGATATTAAATTTTTTAAAGGCAGAGTATCAATATATTTTCCAATTGCTTTTAATATCATAAAAAACAACTCCTTTCATAAAAAATTTTAAAAAATAAAAAAGCTGTACAAAACCATACAGCTTTTTCAAATAAATTATTATTTAATTATTCAAGAATTACCATATTTATTATATTTGCTAATATTATCACTGGTAATTAATACAAAAAAGCTTGCGCCACAGGCTAGAATTGCAATTGCATATAAAAGCCCATTAATTGCGCCATTGCCTTCTGTCTGCATTAACAACGGAATCCCAGGGAATAACATTAAAACAAAACCGACAAAATCTAATAATTTACATAATCCTTTTAATTGCGGAATAGGAGCAGCTAATAATAAAGCACCTAAGCCGATACCTGCACCGACATAACCGGCAATAGACTTAACTTTTTGGGCAAAACCGCCGATTTGTTCCATTTTATTACCAAGTCCGAACATGTCGGAGAAAAATAAACAAAATGCAACTGCACCAAGCACACCAACTACCGTCAAAATAATTAATTGCTTGAAGCCTTTTTTAGCTTGTTCTCGTTCTCTATCCTCCCGCATTTGTGCCATTAATCTACGACTTTCCTGTTTTTGTTCTTCTGTCATTTCCATAGGCGGAGGCGTATATTTTTTTGGTTTTTGAGCTTCTGCTTTGGCACGTTCTAAATCTTCATCTTTAAATTTTGGGACATATTCTTCTTGTTTTGGTGCTTCTTCTAGCATAACTTCCTGTTCCTTGGGCAGTTCCTGTGCATTTGCTTTGGGACGCAATTCATTTGGAATCATAGGAGCAGGAATGCCTAATGCGTCCGCACGCATTTTTACAACTTGCATTTGTTTTTCAGCGTCCAATGTAACAAAAGCTTTTTTCAATCCATCATCAAACTGTAATTTTTTACAAAATTCAGCCACTGGGTCATATGCCGTTACATCATTACTACTAAGCAAATTTTCTGCAATAGAAGCATCTAATACAGGCGCATTTGTGTTAGACTTTTTTTCCTGCCAATTCTGGGCAGGTTCGTCCAGTAATACTTGTTCTGCTAATACCGGCGCACCTCGTTTTTGTTCATTGCCGTTCCAAACTTGCGGTTCATCGCCGAGCAGTCCAATTAAATCCGCATCATCAATTTTTGGTGCGCCTTTTTTTGCAGTTTCCTGATACGTTGGCTCTTCCAGACCGCCCAGCAAATCATCTAAGTCAGGCATTTATATCACCTCAACGTTCAATCATCTGGTCTCTGTCAGGACCTACACCAACCATGCAAACTTTACATTCGCATAATTCTTCCAAACGTTCAATATATTTCTGACAAGTTTCCGGCAGTTCTTCAAAACTTCTGCAATTCGTAATATCTTCATCAAAGCCGGAAAATTCCTCATAAACTGGCTTACATTCTGCAAGTTCTTCGAGACTAGACGGAAAATCATGTAATTTAGTTCCATCAGGTTTCACATAAGCTGTACAGATTTTTAAACTGCCAATATTGCTTAGTGTATCTAATTTATTAATTGCCAAACCATCAAGACCATTCACACGAACAGAATGCCTAACAATTACTGCATCAAACCAGCCTGTTCTTCTGGGTCTGCCAGTTGTTGTGCCAAATTCTCCGCCTTTTTCACGAATCATTTCGCCTGTTTTGTCATTCAGCTCTGTTGGGA
The DNA here is from genome assembly GCA_947174085.1 of uncultured Ruminococcus sp. Lineage (GTDB taxonomy): Bacteria > Bacillota > Clostridia > Oscillospirales > Ruminococcaceae > UBA3855. The sequence goes on along the minus strand of CAMWHN010000082.1, from coordinate 4,286 downwards.
AAGGTCCTTTGCCAACTCTAGTTGTATAAGCCTTTGCAACGCCAATAATATTATCAATCATTTTAGGGCCTACACCCGTACCAACAGTAACACCGCCTGACAATGGGTGAGAACTTGTCACAAACGGATATGTACCAAAATCAATATCTAACAAAGTTGCCTGTGCGCCCTCAAACAAGATAGTTTTTCCGGCTTTATGAGCCTCATAAGTTAAAACAGATACATCTGCAACATAAGGCTTTAATCTTTCGCCATAAACAGAATATTCTTGAATAACCGCATCTAAATCATGTGCTTTACCGCCATAAACTGCTGTAATAATTTTATTTTTCAAATTACCTGTTGCACGAGCTTTTTCAGCAAATACAGCAGGGTTTACTAAATCACAAATACGAATGCCACAACGCTCGTATTTGTCCATATAAGTAGGGCCAATTCCTCTCTTAGTTGTTCCAATATCGTTTCCACCTCTGAACGCTTCTGACAAGCCATCAAGTGTAATATGCCATGGCATAACGACATGCGCTCTTGGGTCAATTTTCAAATTTTTTGTAGAAACGCCACGGCGTTCCATTTCGTCCAGTTCACTAATAAAATCTTTTGGGTCAAGTACAACACCAGCACCAATTAAGCACTGTGTTTCTGGATAGAGAATCCCAGAAGGTACTAAATGCAATTTATAAGTCTGACCGTTGCTTACAACCGTATGACCGGCATTGTTACCCCCTTGTGAACGTACAACAACTTCTGCACGAGATGCAAGAATATCAATTACTTTACCCTTGCCTTCGTCACCCCATTGTGTTCCAATTACGATATTTGCAGGCATGAAAAAATTCCTCTTTTCTGATTAAATTTATCAAAACAAAATGACAACATGTATATTATACCAGAAAACATTACAATTTGCAAGTGTTTTTCAGAAAAAAACACAGATACTTGAAAATTATTTTAAAATTACTTCTGACTGCTGTATTTTTTCACATCTTTTTTTGTCATAATAATCACTTCATTTTTGGGAAATTTAGATAAATTATCATCATTGACATAAATCCATGTTTCCACACCTGCGCTGTTCTTGAGCGTTACTCTATAATTATTATTATTATTATCTCTTGCTGTTACAGCAGTAATCTCAGACACAGTATATTGCGATTCTGTAGACTGGTCTAAATCATAGCCGAATTTTACACCACAAAGACCAGCTACTAAAAATAACACACCGAAAATAATAGTAGCAATTTTACCATGATTGCATAATAATAAAAAACCTAATACAGCAAATAATCCTCCTGCAATTAAAATATACATACCCATAGTAAATTCCATTTGTCCAATCCTCCTGTAATATATTAATAATTTTATTTATTATAACATATTTTATCATCAAAATCAAGATAAAATTACAATACTCTGAAAAATAATATAATTACAAATTATTTCCAGTTGCAAAATCAAAAATTCTGCATAGAATATCAACAGCAGAAAATTTTATTTTCCTGATAAGAGAGTGACAAAACTCTGTACTGTGCAGAGCTTGTCTATAAAATAGCTCTCTTGCACAGTCAGAATTTTAAAATACTGCTTTTTGAATAAATTTAAGCCCCTGTTTGATTTCTATAACAGGGGCTTTTGTAAATTATTATTCTTCTGTGAAATCCTGTGTTTCAGGTTGTTGTATCTCTGGGTTTGATTTTGGAGCTGATTCTAACGTTTTTTTTAATGCCACTTGCTCCGAACTTTCACCTTTCATAAGCTTTTCAAAATCTTCGCCGTCAATTTTTTCGTTTTTAATTAAATACTGTGCCACAACATGCAATTGGTCAAGATGTGTGCGCAAAATTTCTTCTGCTTTTGCATAGCCTTGTTCTACAAAATTACGAATTTCTGTATCAATTTCAGCAGCAACTTCATTAGAATAATTTGGTGTACTGCTAAAATCACGTCCCAAAAATGGCTCACCTTGGTCGTTGCCATAGACAACAGGACCTAATTTTTCGCTGAATCCGTAACGAGTAATCATATTTCTAGCCGTTGCGGTAGCACGTTCTAAGTCATTAGAAGCACCAGTTGAAATATCATCCATGATTAATTTTTCAGCGACACGTCCGCCTAATAATACAATAATTTCTTCATGCATTTCCATCATGCTGTTATAAGACTTGTCATGTTCCGGCAAAGACAGTGTATAACCACCAGCCATACCTCTGGGAATAATAGAAATCTGATGGACTTTATCCTGATGCGGACAATAATATGTGCAGACAGCATGCCCTGCTTCATGATACGCTGTGAGTTTAATTTCTCGTTCTGTTTTAATTCTGGATTTTTTCTCTGGACCTGCTACAACTTTAATAGTCGCTTCTGCAATATCTTGATTTGTAATTGCTTTTCTATCGGCTCTGGCAGCTAATAATGCCGCTTCATTTGTTAAATTTTCCAAATCTGCACCCGTGAAACCAGCCGTACCCTTTGCAATATCATCTAATTTCACATCAGGTGCAAGCGGTTTATTTCTGGTGTGAACTTTTAAAATTTCCTCTCTGCCTTTAATATCCGGATAACCTACTACAATTTGTCTGTCAAAACGACCTGGGCGAAGCAATGCGGGGTCAAGAATATCACGTCTGTTAGTAGCCGCAATGACAATCACACTTTCATTGCCTGTGAAACCGTCCATTTCTACTAGCAATTGGTTTAATGTCTGTTCACGTTCGTCATGACCGCCGCCAAGTCCTGCACCTCTATGTCTGCCGACAGCGTCAATTTCATCAATAAAAATAATAGACGGCGCATTTCTCTTAGCAGTTTCAAATAAATCACGCACACGAGACGCACCTACACCGACAAACATTTCTACGAAATCAGAACCCGACATTGGATAAAACGGACAACCAGCTTCACCTGCAACAGCTCTTGCCAGTAAAGTCTTACCAGTTCCGGGAGGGCCTAATAATAATACACCTTTTGGAATTCTTGCGCCAATTTCAGCATATTTTTTGGGATTTTTTAAGAAATCCACAATTTCAGCCATTTCAAATTTTTCTTCTTCTGCGCCGGCAACGTCTTTAAACATTGCTTTTTTGCCTTCTGCCTGATTTTTAATATTTGCTTTTCCAAAACTAGTATATTTTGAACCGCCTGCCTGTCGCATCATGAAAATAAATAACACAACGCCCATGATTAAAATAATAAACGTTGGCACATATGTGATAATCCAAGAATTATCTGTAATTTTATAATAATCTTGGTCAAGTGGCTCTCTGGGATTCTGCGCATTATACCGGATACGATAATCTTCTGTATCATTCAAGAACAGTGATATATACGGCACAGAATATTCTAATTCTGTATTATCTTTCAGAGTCAGCTCTAAATCTCCAGTGCCTAAATCAAGTGTATAACTTTTTACTTCCAGATTATCAAAATGTGTGATAATTTCCGAGTATGTGTACTCTGGTTTCTTGTCGTTAATTTTGGGTAGCATGTAGGCAGCTAAAAAAATTAAAATCGCTGCTATCACCAAATATGCTGCAATCCCCCTGTTTTTTCTCGGTGTCAAACAATTCACTCCTTTTTTGACTTAATTAATTATCTAAACAGACTGCAAATTTGATGTTTTAGTATACATCAAATATGTGATAAATTCATGGGCATTCTGTGTCAGATTTATGAACATGCAGAACTAGCATATTGCTTGTTTGTTCTGTAACAATCGCACGTTCTGCAACGCCTAAATCCTGTACCCATAGCAAGCCGTTCTCATCAGATAAAAAATGCACAACAGCACGTTTAGAAACAGGCAATGTCTGAATCCATTTTTTAATAAAAATTCTATGCACTCGATTAGATAATTTTAAATATAATCCTGCTGTTCTGCCATGCAGAACCGCATTCTTTTTTATTATATCATAATCTAAAGCAGAATTTGCAAATTTTTTGTAAATTCTTTCAAATTTTTCAGAATTTTTTTTGCTAATTAATTCTGCATAAACAAAATATCCTGAAAAAATCTGATTTTCGCCGATTTGCAAATTTTTTTCTGATATATTATCGTTTATTTTTTGCAAATATAATATATTTTTACTCACACGAGCTATGATTTTATTTCTAATAATTTCAGCTTGTCCGCCTTGTGATAATAATTTTTGAATTAAAATAATATTCTGATAACTTGCATGAATATTATATTCCTGTAAATATAATCCAATGCACCGCCTTTGTAAAGCTGGGTGTAATTCTTGTAATTTTTTCAACGAATTATCAGCTTGCTTTGCTTTTAAATA
>CAMWHN010000081.1 GCA_947174085.1 uncultured Ruminococcus sp. | reverse complement strand
GTGCAAGAGCAGGGCTTTTGCATGATTTGTATTTTTATCATACAAAAACTTATGTAAAAAATAAACATGCTATCAAACATAGCAAATATCACCCGCAGAATGCACTTGCTAACGCTGAAAAAATTATAAAACTAAATGACCGTGAACGAGATATGATTTATAAACACATGTGGCCTGTCACACCGGAAAAACCCAAATATGCCGAAACTTATTTAATTACTTTTGTAGATAAATATTGTGCAATGATAGAATTTATTTTGCCACAGCCTAAAAATTTTATGAATTTTCTGAAAAATCACAGGCTTAAAATATATAAAAAAATTCTTGACAAATAAAAAATTTTGTGTTATACTAATTCCTGTATCCTGACGCTGAAATAATAATTTATTAAAGCGAAAGCATATAGCAATTATTTTAAAATTTAAATTTAAATTTAATTTTTAGAGCCATGCTATGTCCTTTTTTCAGGATATAGCATATTTTATTTTCAGGAGGGTTGTTTCATGAATATACCAGAAACAAGAGTTGCCATTATTGGTATTATTGTTGAAAATCCAGACCAGATTGAAGAATTAAATCAATTACTTCATGAATTTAGCAGATATATTATTGGCAGAATGGGGATTCCCTATCATAAGCGCAATATTAATATTATCAGTGTTGCAATTGACGCACCGCAGGATAAAATTAATACACTGACTGGCAAAATTGGCAGATTATCAGGAATTTCTGCAAAAACTGCATATTCTAATATTACTGCAAAGGCGGAAATAACATGAATCAAACAAAACAAATGCAAACATTCACATTTGTTTGGAAAATTATTTTAATTATTATTCCAATTATATTTGCTTTTTTTGCGCTCTGTATTGGAAGAATTTCTTATTCAGTCAGTGACATCTGGAATGTTTTAGTTTCAAAAATAACAAATTCTAATCTGGAAATTGACAAACAAATTTCTATGATTATCTGGAATATTCGTTTGCCAAGAATTTTCATGGCAATGCTTGTTGGTGCTGGCTTATCTGTTGCAGGCTGTGCATTTCAGAGCTTATTTTCCAATCCGTTAGCAACACCAGATACATTAGGAGTAGCTTCTGGTACATCATTTGGTGCAGCACTTGCTTTATTATTAGGCTGTAATTTAATAGGTGTTCAGGCAATTGCATTTGTATTTGGCATTTTAGCAGTTATTCTAACATGGCTTAGCTCTGTTGGAAAATCTTCTTCTGGTTTAAGTTCTGTTGTACTAGCAGGCATTATGATAGGTTCATTATTTTCGGCATTAATTTCACTTGTAAAATTTACTGCTGACACAGAATCTCAATTGCCGGCAATTACTTACTGGCTAATGGGCAGTCTGAGCAGTGCAGGATTTTCGTCTTTACAAATCGGCGCACCTTGTATTATTATCACAGTTTTGTTATTGTATTTAATCCGTTGGCAGTTAAATATTTTGCCGTTGGGAGAAGATGAAGCACGGTCTTTAGGCAGTAATATTCAGCTTTTGAGAATTATTACAATTCTTTGTGCAACCGCAATGACAGCATCTAGTGTGGCTATGTGTGGGCAAGTTGGTTGGATTGGCTTATTAATTCCGCATATTTGCCGTATGCTATTTGGGAATAATCACCGTGCCTTAATTCCGGCATGTATTAGTTTTGGCGCATCTTTTTTAGTAATTGTTGACACTATGGCAAGAAGTATTTCTGCTTCAGAAATCCCAATTTCTGTATTGACAGCAGTCATTGGCGCACCGTTTTTTATTATTCTCATGCGCAAAACGGGAGGTTGGAAAATATGAATTTAGAAATTAAAAACGGCTGTTTTGGCTATTCTAAGCAAAAAATGATATTAAATCATATTAATTTCTGCGCTGAATCTGGTGATTTAGTTGCCATTCTAGGACCTAACGGCGCAGGAAAAACGACTTTATTGCGCTGTATGTTAGGATTTTTAAAATGGCATTCTGGCGAAACGCTGTTAAATCATAAAAATTTAAATCAAATTCCAATAAAAAAGCTCTGGAAACAAATCGCCTATGTACCACAGGCAAAAAATTTTAATTCAGCGTCTAAAGCCGAAGAAGCGATTTTATTAGGCAGAAACGCATATCTCGGTATGTTTTCACAGCCAAAACAATCGGATTTAAAACTCGTGCATGAAATCATGGAAAAATTAAATATTTTATATTTAGCCCCAAAAAGCTGTTCTGAAATGAGTGGCGGTGAATTACAAATGGTTTTAATTGCAAGAGCCTTAATTGCTGAACCAAAAATATTAGTTCTGGACGAACCAGAATCTAATTTAGATTTTCGCAATCAATTAATTATTCTGGAAACGATGTCAGAGCTTGCTAGACAAGGCATGACTTGTATTTTTAATACACATTATCCTGACCATGCTTTGAGACGCTCTAATAAAGCGTTATTATTACAGAAAAACGGCACTTGTCAATTTGGAAACACTTCTGAAATTATTACTAGTGAAAAAATTCAAGAAGCGTTTCAAGTGAAAACCGTAATTCAAAAAATTAAAAATCAGAATCAAGTCTATTATAGCATTCTGCCGTTAGAATTAGCAGAATCAAATAAATTATCTACAGGAGGTAATAATTTATGTTAAAAATTGCAGTTTATGGTAAAGGCGGGATTGGTAAATCTACCACAATTTCTAATATTTCTGCTGTACTTGCCCAGAAAGGATTAAAAATTATACAAATTGGCTGTGACCCGAAAGCAGATTCTACTTCTTTGTTGCATTCCGGTAAAAAATTAACAACAGTTTTAGATTTAGTGAGAGACAAAAAAAATAATTTTAACCTAGAAGATATGTTTTGTTTTGGTTATGAAAATATTATTTGCGTAGAAGCCGGAGGTCCTAAAGCTGGTGTTGGCTGTGCAGGACGTGGCATTATTACAGCTCTTGAAAATTTAGAAAAAAAAGGGCTTTATGAAATCTATCAACCTGATGTTGTTATCTATGATGTATTAGGTGATGTTGTTTGTGGCGGATTTTCTATGCCAATGCGTGATGGCTATGCAGATAAAATATTTATTATTACTTCCGGTGAAAATATGGCAATCTATGCGGCGGCTAATATCGCAATGGCTGTTCAAAATTTTCAAGATAGAGGTTATGCACAGCTTGGCGGAATTATTTTAAATAAGCGCAATGTCAAAAACGAATTTGAAAAAGTTTCTGAATTATGTCAAGATATTCATACGAATTTAATTGGCACGCTTAGCCGTAGCGAAACTGTACAAGATGCGGAAGAATTAGGCAAAACAGTAATAGAAGCTTTTCCAGAAAGCAAAATGGCTGAAGAATATAAAATTTTAGCAGACCAAATTTTAAAAGCTTGTCAGGAGGATTCAACATGCTAAAAAGACTTGGACAAGAATTAGATAATACAAATGCTATGGTATTATTTAAAAATGCGAATTTTCCCACGCCGTTCCCATCAGAATTAGAATATAGCTGTTCTGCCAGAGGTTGTTGGAATATTGTTCATACAGGATTCTTAATGCCAGAAGCACATGAAATTTATGTCTGTGCGGCAGGGTGTTTGCGTGGTGTTGTGCTAACAGCAGCCGAAATGCAAGCAAGTGAACGCTTTTCTACCATTGAAATCCGTGAAGAAAATGTATTAGAAGGCAACATGGAAGAATTATTAATTAATGGCGTTTCTGATATTTTAGAACAGCTCCCCTATAAGCCGAAAGCTGTACAAATTTTTACAAGCTGTATTCATCATTTTATTGGCTGTGATTTAAAGCTCTGTTATCAGATACTTAGAAAAAATTATCCTGCTATTGATTTTACAGATTGCTATATGAATCCTATTATGCGAAAAAGTGGTTTGACACCTGACCAGATTATGCGAAAACAATTATATAGCTTATTACATAAACGCTCCCAAAATAATAAAAAAATTAATATTATTGGCAATAATATTGCTACTAGAAAAAATTCTGAATTATATAAACTTGCCGAATCTGCTGGCTATGAAGTCACCGAAATTCATGATTGTAAAAATTATCAAGATTATCAAGATATGGCTTCTGCTTCTGCGAATATTTGCTATCATGCTACTGCAAAACCTGCCGGAGAAATGCTATTTGAAAAATTAAATCAAAAATTATTATATTTGCCATTAAACTATTCTTATGGAGAAATTCAGCATTATCTTGCAATTTATGCAAATTATTTAAATATAATCCCTCCGGATTGGTCAGAACAAATTGCTTTATGTGAAAATAAAATCACACAAGTTAGAAATCTAATTGGCGAAACACCGATTGCAATTGATTCTTCAGCAACTATGCGCCCACTGGGATTAGCAAAATTTTTACTGGAGCATAAATTTAATATTTTTAGAATTTATGCTGATAGTTTTTCACAGGAAGAAAAACAAGATTTTTACTGGTTACAAGAAAATTATCCGGATTTGCAATTATTTGCAATATCTCAAATAAAAATGCGCATGCTCCCCCGTAAAAGTAACATCAAAACAATTGCGATTGGGCAAAAAGCTGCTTATTTTTTAAATACGCCTTATTTTATTAATACTGTTGAAAATGGCGGATTCTGGGGATTTTCTGGAATAATTGGCATGCTGGAATTACTGGAAGACGCATTTATAACAGAAAAAAACACAAAAAAATTAGTACAAATAAAAGGATTGGGGTGTGGTACAGTATGAAACAAACAGCAAGAATTATTTCAACTTATACAGCAGATGTTTCCGGTGTTTGTTCCGCTTTATTTGAATTAGGTGGCATGTCTGTGATTCATGATGCGTCAGGCTGTAATTCAACTTATAATACCCATGATGAACCTCGTTGGTATGATTATGACAGTATGGTATTTTTATCTGGCATTTCAGAAATGGAAGCTATCATGGGTGATGATGAAAAATTGATTCAAGATATTATTTCAGCAACAGAACAGCTTTCTCCAAAATTTGTTGCCATTGCCGGAACGCCAATTCCTATGATGATTGGAACAGATTTTAAAGCCATTGCTTCTGTGATTGAAAAACAAACAGGCATTCCTGCATTTGGATTAGCAACTAATGGCATGCATACTTACATACAAGGTGTTTCCATGGCTTTAGAAGCTTTAGCAAAAAAATTTGTGATAAATCCTGTTGAAAAAACAAAAAATTTATCTGTAAATTTACTGGGTGTCACACCTTTAGATTTTTCCATTAATAACAGTGTGTCACATATGCGTGAAATTCTTGAAAATAATCAAATTCAAGTCATTTCCTGTTGGAGCATGGGCGATAGTTTAGAACAATTGCAATTCGCACCGTCTGCTAGTATTAATCTTGTAGTATCTTATGCGGGGTTAAGCGTTGCAAAATATTTAAAATCTAAATTTCATATGCCGTATCTTATTGCCAGACCTTATGGCAAAAAATTTACTTCTGAAATAATTCAAGAAATTAAAAATTTTGCTAACACAAATCAAGTTAAAAATCCTGTTTTATTTCAAGAAAATCGTCTGCATGATAGTAAAATTATCGTCATTGGTGAGGGTGTCAGCTCTTGCAGTCTTGCCAAAGCATTAGAATTAGAAACAGGTAAAGCCGTAAAATCTGTGATTGCAACAGAATTTGAACAGACTATGCTTGCGCATGATGACAGCATTGCTCGTGATGAATCAGAATTAATTCCAGTTTTAAAACAAGCAGAAATTATCATTGCAGACCCATTATATCAGCCAATTTGTCCAGAATCTGCAAAATTTATTTCACTTGGGCATGAGGGCTTTTCTGGTAGAATTTATCATGATTTAATGCCAGATATGACAGATAATATTGACTGGATTTTAAGCCAGTTATAATAAATATAATATATATATTATTTTTTGAAATGACAGAAAAACATGAAGAAAATTTTAGCTAAATTATTTGCATTAAGCTTAGTAATCACAAGTCTGGTTATTACTGGAGGGTGTAACACAGAAGCAAATAATTCTAATTCAGATAGCACTCTTAATGAAACAATTGGAGATGTTATCACAGATATTAACAATGATATTAATATTGACACTAGCAATGAAGAAACTGATACTGAAAATCAAGATGAAGAAATCACTTCTGATAATACTATTACAATTACTGACCATTTGGACAAAGAAGTAACTGTCCCAACAGAAATTAATAAAATTGTTGTTGGTAATATTCTGCCGTTGCCGTCTGTTTTGACCATATTTTTTGATAATGCAGAAAAAATTGTCGGCATGGCAGAAGGAAGTATGAAAGCCGCTGAAAATGGTTTGTTAGGTGAACTTTATCCGGAAATTTTAAACGCTGAAACAGATTTTATTGACGGTTCAACAATTAATATTGAAGAAGTTATTTCTTTAAATCCTGATATTTTCTTTTATAGCGCAAGTGAGCCACAAGTTGGTGAACAATTAGAACAAGCTGGTATTCCGGCAGTCGCAATTTCTGTTAATAAATGGGATTATAATACGATTGAAACATTAAATAACTGGATTGATTTATTAAGCGAAATTTTTCCTGAAAATAACAAGGCAGAAGTTTGCAGAAATTATTCTAACAAAGTATATAACATGATTCAAGAAAAAGTGGAAACTATTCCAGATGATGAACGGGAAGAAGTATTTTTCTTATTCCAATATACTGACTCTAATATTGCAACTTCTGGTAAATTATTTTTCGGGCAATTTTGGGCAGATGCAATCGGTGCGAAAAACGTTGCAGAAGAATTAACAACAGATAATTCTACTACTGTTAACATGGAACAAATTTATAACTGGAATCCAAGCTTAATTTTTATTACTAATTTTACAACTGCACAGCCTGATGATATTTATCATAATACAATTGGCACTTATGACTGGAGTGCAATTCCGGCAAGTGAAAATCAGCGTGTTTATAAAATGCCTTTGGGCATGTACAGAAGCTATACTCCCGGAGTAGATACGCCAATTACTTTGATGTGGCTTGCAAAAACGGCTTATCCAGATATTTTCACAGATATTGATATTACACAAGAAACAAAAAATTATTATCAAGAAGTATTCGGCATTACACTCACAGACGAACAAGCAGAAAAAATTTTCACACCAGTTTCAGAGGCTTCTGCATTTTAATCATTAGTATTCTTCCTCATATGGGATTATTAATACATCACCATATGCTGTGACTTCGTAATATTTTTGATTTTCTATATCTACTTTTAGAACATTAAGAAAACCGCTTTCTAACACAGTAGAGTCAATATAATAATGAGATTGTCCATCATAATATATCCCATGGAAATCAGAATCGCCAGATATTTCAGATGTTCCTACATGTCCTGCAACAATCTTATAATTTTCACAGAAAAACCCTGTTTCCGCAGGGTATTTCTCTGTAAAAGTAAAATCATCTGTTTCATATTCCCAATATTCTCCGGCTTCTTCCGTAATACCTGCATGTACAAATATTGTTTTCCCTGCCGTGTAATATCTTGGTAATTTGCTTATCCAGTTAATATATTTATCGTCTTTTTCATCACTAAAACCATAGCCATTAATAGACCAATTGCCATTGCAAACCATTTCTTCATGATTACCAATCAAAGCAATAATTTTTTCTGTGCCATATTGATATTGTAATGTCATAATTTTTTCTAATACAGCATAATTATCTTCATAGCCGTAAATATAATCGCCTAACAGAATGAGCTTTGTATCCGGATTTTCAAGCTTATCAAGTACAAGTTCCAAAGCTTCTTCAAAAGCCGAAATACTCCCATGAATGTCAGAAATTGCATAACATATCATAATAAATCTCTTTTCACGACTTAGACTTTCTGATATATGCAGCAGCTCTTGAAATAAATTTCAAATCGCCGTTATCATTTACACTCCTTTGGACATCACCAACTTTGCCATCTCGCACACGAGCATTAAACATCTTGCCTAATCTAGCTCTTACAATAGAAGGTTTTAAATTTGCATGTTCAGCTTTCACTACAGAAATTTCCGCAAATGACGGTAAATCTACTAAAGTAAAATCTTCATTGCATGGCTGTGCTTTTGCTTCTTGTTCAATTATAGCCAATGCGGATTGATAATCAAACGGATTTTGCTTGTAAAGTTTTTCTAAAATCGTGACTAAATACACATTTACAGAACAATTGCATTGCATTGCATCTTGTTCCAATAAATGAAATAAATTATCATCAATTGATAGATTAATACGTGCCATTAGAATAACTCCTTAGAATATACTTAGGTTGTTTAAAATTCATGACGTAGTGCAACCCTGTATTTTGATTGTAGCATAGTTGCACAACCATGTCAATAGATTACGTTTAAAAAATTGAAATTCATCAAAATAGATAAATTTTATCTTATAAAAAAATATTTTTGTTTAAATTATATAAAATTATGAAAAGCCAATACTTACGGATTTTTGTAAATATTGGCTTTCTA
>CAMWHN010000080.1 GCA_947174085.1 uncultured Ruminococcus sp. | reverse complement strand
TCTACTCTACAATTCGTAGGTTGCATTTTACAAAAAATTATATTATAATAAAATTACTAAAATAAACTAAGGAGGATTTTTTTCATGAATCATTATGTAACAGGCGCATTTATTAAATCATTACGAGAAGCAAAGCATCTCACACAAGCAGAACTTGCAGAAAAAATTTGCGTCAGTGATAAAACTATTTCAAAATGGGAAACAGGCAGAGGCTTGCCAGATATTACATTATTAGAACCTTTGGCAAAAGCTCTAAGCATTTCTGTCATAGAATTACTTTCTGGTGACTGTGTAACAAATCAAAATATTGCAAGTAATATGCTTCGCTCAAGATTCTATATTTGTCCCATTTGCAGAAATGTCATTCACACAACTGGTGAAGTTATTACAAGTTGTTGCGGTATTACTTTACCAGTAGCAGAACCTGAAACTCCTGACGAATCGCATAAAATAAAAATAGAACCAGTTGAAGATGAATATTTTATTACCATTCCGCACGAAATGACAAAACAGCATTATATTTCTTTTATTGCCTATGTAACAACAGAAAAAATAGAAATGCTTAGACTTTATCCGGAAAGCAATGCACAAGCAAGATTTTCTTTGCGTGGAACAGGGCGTATTTACTGGTATTGTAATCAGCATGGATTATTTTATCAAAACAAGAAAAAATTTTAAAAACAAAATGCCATGAAATAGAAAATTTCTATTTCATGGCATAAATTTTCATTCTGTTTCAGCTTCTTTCTTAATATGAAATACTAAACGAAACATTCCGGCAAGTAATTTTGGACTTTTAATCACAACGATTTTCATAAGTAAATGCCTCCTGCATGAGATTAATATATTATATACTATGCAGGGATAAAAATCTTGTGACAAAATTATTTTATTATTTTTTTGTGAGAACTAGTAAAATAATTCCCTCACCAACAGACACAACTGCCGAATCAGTCGCAATACATTCGTTGCTTAACCCCAACGGAAAAGAATTTGTTAATTCTGCATTATTTAATTTATATTTTGCATTAGAAATACTAACATGAAAACATTTATCTGATAAAGCAAATACAGAAAACTGCTGATATTCCTGATTAGAAATTCGATAAGCATTATTTTTAATAGTTAATAAAATCTGATTTTTATGATATAAAATAACTTCTAAATTTTTTTCAGCCATAGCATGCAAGAGCTGTAAATTTGCAATCGTATGGTCAATACGTTCACCGCCACATGCGCCATAAATTTCAAATCTGGAATAGCCTTGTTCATGTGCATACTGTACAGCATACCAAGTATCAGAAACATCTTTTTCAGTAGGCAAATATATAATTTTACTATTTTCCGGAAGTTGTCCTTTGTAAGAATCAAAATCACCTACAATTATATCTGGACAAATATTTTGTACAAGTGCATGAGAATACCCACAATCTGCACAAATAATTAATGCATGTTCTGGAATATTTATTTTTTCAGTAACATCACCACCGGCAATAATTACACAAGTTTTTATTTGAGTTATCATAATTATAATTGCCACTCCTTAATTTGTTTTGCTTCTTCGTACATAGCACAGTAACTTTCATGACGGCTTTTAGGAATATTATTATTTTTCACAGCTTCTAATACAGCACAACCTTTTTCACAAGTATGTGAGCAATCATGAAATTTACAATTTTCTTGATAATCTGCAAATTCTATAAAGCAATTTGCCAATTCTTCTTTGCGAATCATTGCATAACGCATCGTATCAAACGTTGAAAATCCTGCGGTATCTGCAATATAACCACCATTTTTTAATTGATACAATTGTGCATGTCTTGTTGTATGTTTTCCTCTGCCGAGTTTCTGACTGATTTCCCCTGTAGGAATTTTTAAAGTTTTATCTAAAGCGTTTAACAGAGTTGATTTGCCTGCGCCGGAATTGCCTGTTAATGCACTGATTTTATTTTTAAAAGCCAATCTGACAGCTTCCAGTGATTCTGGTTTCTGATAATCTACTAGCAAAATTGGCACATGAATAGATTGATATAATTTATAAATTTCTTCACAGGAAGCCAAATCTATTTTTGTGAGCAATAACAACGGCTGAATATTTTTATAACTTGAAACAGCAAGAAATTTATCTAATATTCTTAAATTTGGCTGAGGTTCACACATAGAAACTACAAAACATAATTGGTCAAGATTTGCAAGCGGTGGGCGAATAATTTCATTTTTTCTGGGAAGCACTTCTGAAATAATATTATTATTTAATATTACATAATCACCAACATAAAGCGATTGTTCTTTTTTACGAAGAACGCCTCTTGCAGAACATTCGAGTATAATACCATCAGGGGACGCTACAGTGTAGAGTCCCCTAACAGATTTTATAATAATATAGGCGTCCTGTACATGCACAGCCATTATTCAAAATCTACCGGAGCTGTTGCCGGTGGTTCTGCTGTCAAATCGCCATTACTATTTGTTTCTGTAACAATAGGTTCTTCTGACGAAGGCTCTGGAGCTTGTGTGACAACTGGTTCAGGATTATCAATAATTGGGTCTGGTGCAGTTTGAATAATTGGGTCTGTCATTGGTGCTGGGTCAGTAATCACTGGATTTATAATAACAGGTGCATCTGTAGGTGCTTCTGTTGGGTGATTAATACCGTCAACGGCTTCAAATGCGCCTTGAATATCTTCAGTTACTGCACTATACGTCAGATTTGTGAAATCGAAATTATAAACACCGAGTTTTACTTGTTTATTAGTTGCATAGTTACTTAAAATAACAACAATTTGCTGTACGCCAGAACCCTCTACAGTCGTATTGACAGAACTGCCGGAATAAGCTGCATTAATCGTACTGGTAGATGCAAGTGTTGTGCCGTTACTATCAAGAAAATCAAGCACAAAACGACCTGTTGCATTTTCTGGAAGTGTCAGAGAGAATGGTACAACGCCTGTTGGGTCTTGTCCGTTACTATAAGTCAGTGTAATTTCCGTGCCAATATCTACGACTTGATTTTCTTCAATACTTTGTGCAATGACAATATTTTCATCTTCTGTTGACGGAGACTCCTGCTCAATAACAACTAATCCATAAAATTCACAAAGTTTCTTTGCTTCTTCAATCGTTTTGCCAACCAAATTCTGAATTGTAATTGTATTATTTTCAATGCCTTTACTAATATACATAATAATTGTAGAACCAGCTTCTGCTTCTTCACCGGCAGCAGGTTCTGTACGAATTACCATAGAAGTTTCTACCCCTTCGGAACTCATTTCATATCTTTGTTCCACAACAAATTTTTCTTGTTCCAGCATTTTTTTCGCCATATCATAATGATAATTTTTCACATCAGGTACTTGTACCATACTAACACCTAAACTTACATTTACATAGACAGTTTGTCCGGTAGAAATTGTATCACCAACTGCAATATCTTGGAAATAAATTAAATCTTTTTCATAAGTGGAATTTTCTGTTTCATTAATTTGAATATCTAAATATGTGTAAGCATCTTTTGCTTCGTAATAATCCATGCCAACAAGATTCGGCATTTCATATCTTGATGTCGTTGGTCCTCCATTAATAACACCTTTGACGAGCCATAAAATAAAAAATACAGCGACAACAATAAACGCAATGGTAACAGCCGTCATAACAGGAATAAATAACGAACGTGATTCACCTTCTTCGTCATCGTCATCAGTTTCATCATCATCAGCTTCATCATCATCAGTTTCATCATCGTCAATTTCGTCATCATCAATTTCATCATCATAATTTTCTTCTTCATATAACGGAGATTTTTCTTCTTTTAAATATATTTCACTTGTTGTAGTAGTTTCTAATTCGTCTGCGACTTCTTCATAATAGCCAAATACCATAGATGGATTTGATTTAAAACTTTCAATATCTTTAATCATATCAGAAGCAGTCTGATAACGATTTTCGGGGTCTTTTTCCATAGCACGCAAAATAATTTCTTCCAAACCTGCCGGAATATCAGGATTAATTGCACGAGGACGTTTGGGCATATTTTTCATATGCATAACAGCAATTGTAACAGGCTTATCCGAATCAAAAGGCTTTCGTCCGGTCAGCATTTCATAAAACATAACACCAACAGAATAAATATCACTTTTTTCATCGGTCTGGTCGCCTCTTGCTTGTTCAGGGCTGATATAATGCACAGTGCCAATTGTCTGGTCTGTTGCTGTAAATGCTTGTTCCCGTGCAGATTTTGCAATGCCAAAATCCATGACTTTTATTGTACCGTCTTCAAACATCATAATATTTTGAGGTTTAATATCCCTGTGTACAATGCCTTTATCATGAGCATGCTGTAACGCACGAAGCACTTGAATCACAAAATGAACGGAATCTTGCCAAGTCAGTACTTCTTCATTTTCAATATATTCTTTTAGTGTAATGCCGTTAATATATTCCATGACAATAAACTGCAATTTATTTGAAAATCCTACATCATAAACTTTCACGACATTCGGGTGTGAAAGTGATGCAATCATTTTTGATTCATTACGAAAACGGCGTAAAAATTCTTCATTTTCCGCATATTCACGTTTTAGAATTTTCACTGCAACAGTTTTATTATCAATCATATCTGTTGCCTTGTACACGTCAGCCATTCCGCCAACGCCAATCAGCTCTGTAATTTCATATCTGCCATCTAGTTTTCTTCCAATGTACTTATCCATTGCGCCCTCCAACCTTTTTGTTTTTCAATTTGTAATAATCGCCAGAGAGATATTATCTCTACCGCCTTTGTCCAAAGCCAAATCTACTAATGCCTGTGGCATTTTTGTAAACGTATTTTTTAGCATTAAATCTAGTATTTCTTGTTCACTGCAAAAACTTGACAAACCGTCTGAGCATAATAACAGCATAAAATCTTCACTGCAAGCAATATGATAATAATCTGGTTTTACGACACGTTCCACACCGACAGCTTTTGTTAGCAAATTTCTTTGTGGGTGGTCGTTCATATCTTCCAGTGCAATTTTGCCTTGTAAATAAAGCTCATTTACGACAGTATGGTCACTTGTCAATTGTCTTATTTGTCCATTTTCAATTAAATATGCTCTGCTGTCACCGACATTTACAATTGAAAGCCAACCACGTTCCGCAAATGCTACGACACAAGTTGTACCCATGCCATAATTTTGATAATCCATTTTTGCTGTGCTATAAATCACAGAATTAGCAGCCGACACCGAAGAAAGCAATAATGCTCTGATTTCTTCTGCATTCATTTCTTCATGATAATTTGCTGAAAAATGGTCAAATAATTCATGAACAGCCATTTTGCTTGCTAAACTTCCAGATTTTTCGCCACCCATGCCGTCACATACGACTGCTAGAATACGTCCACGATAATCTTTTGCTAGTACTTCATCTTGATTTTCATCACGAATCAAACCAACATCTGTTGCTGTTGCACATCGCAATAAACTCACCTCTCTATATTATTAATCATACCACTAAAAAAGAATTTTGTCAATTATTTTTCTGTAAAATTCAGGCAAGAATTTTTAATATTTATTTCATGCCGGAGCTGACCACAAGCGGCTTGAATATCATTGCCAAGCGTTCGCCGAACAGTCGCATGAACCCCTAATTTTTCCAGATACTGCATAAATCTTTTTGCAGATTGCCTTGTTGCATGATAATTACGCTCTTTTACAGTATTAACAGGAATTAAATTCACATGCGCCTGCTGATTTTTTAACAATTTTGCAAGTGCCTGCGCATTTGCAAAACTATCATTTTCGCCTTCCATAACAGCATATTCATAAGTCACACGCCGTCCAGTCATAGCAAAATAATATTGACAAGCATTCATAAGTTCTTGTAACGCATATTTTTTATTCACGGGCATAATTTTATTTCTTTGCGAATCACTTGCCTGATGTAAAGAAACTGCTAGTGTTAAACCTGTTTTTTTCTCTGCAAGTTCTCTGATTTTAGGCACAATACCACAAGTCGAAATTGTCACATGACGCAGACTCATTTTTCTGCCTTTAGAATCCGAAAGTAATTCTAAAAATCTCGTCACATTTTGAAAATTATCCAGTGGTTCGCCAATGCCCATTAACACAATACCAGAAATTTTAATATTTGCATTACGTTCTGTTTCGTCAATTTGTAATAACATTTCAGAAGCTGTTAAATTCCGCACATAACCTGCAATTGTAGACGCACAGAATTGACAACCCATTTTACAGCCTACTTGTGTAGAAATACAAATACGCCAGCCATGCTGATAATGCATTAAGACTGTTTCAATATATTGTCCGTCAGGGAGCTGATATAAATATTTTACAGTATCATCTATTTGTGATTCTAATTTTTTGGCAATTACTAATTTTTTTATTTCAAAATTAGATGCTAATTTTAATTTTAATCCAGAAGATAAATCTGTCATTTGTGAAAATTCCTGTATTTTTCTGACATGTAACCAATGATAAATTTGTTTTGCTCTATAATCTGGTTCTTGTAATTCTTTTATTGCCATTTGCAATTCTGAAAATTTCATAGATAAAATATCCTGCATGATATCACGCCTTTCTATGCAGTTTTGCGATAAAAAAGCCATCACAATCTGCATATTCTGCCGAAAGCACTGCCCAGCCCTCTGTAATATTTAATTCTTGTAAAGCCACAAGCTCAAAATCCGCATGATTATCCAAAAATTTTTTAATAACTTCCTGATTTTCCTGCGCAAAAATTGTACAAGTAGAATATACTAGAATCCCATCAGATTTTAAATATCTTGACGCATTTTCTAAAATTTTATATTGCAATTCTGGTAATTCTTGTATACTTTCCAAAGATTTATATTTAATTTCTGGTCTACGGCGAATGACACCAAAGCCAGAGCATGGCACATCACATAAAATTCTATCAGCTTTTGGAATATTACTATCATATTCTGTCGCATTTTTTACGTCAGTATGCACACAAGTTAAACCTAATCTTTCTGCACCTTGCTGAATTAATTTTACTCTATGTGGGTGTAAATCAAATGCATAAACATGCCCTTGATTTTGCATATCCTCTGCAATTGTAAAAGCTTTTCCACCGGGGGCAGAACACATGTCTAATATAATTTCGCCTGCCTGTGCATTTAAAACTTTACAACAGAACTGTGAAGATAAACCCTGTACATGAAATAAACCTTGTTGGAACGCTTTGGTATTGCGAATATCCGGCGCAGTAATTTGATAGGCATTTTCCAATTTATCACAGGGTTTAGGATTTAATTCTTGCAAATCGCCTTTTTTTAAATTATTATATCGAATCATACAAGGCGGAGGACAAAGACTATTTTCAAAAAAAGTATTTGCAAATTTTTCTCCATGTTCAGCAATGACTTTCTGCAATAATTTCACTGGTGCAGAGTAATGCATTTGCATATTTATCCATTTATTGGTTGTCAAAGGAATTTTCTTATCAGCACGCTGAAATTTTCTTAATACTGCATTAATAAAGCCTGATGCACTTTTCTTCTTGAAATATTTCGCAAGTTTTACACTCTCGTTAATACTCGCACTATCAGGAATTTTATCGCAGTATTTTAATTGATAAAATCCAAGATATAAAATATATTTTACAGGGTCATCTAATTTTTCAGGTTTTTTATTGCTGTACACTTCTAAAATATATTCCAGTGTGAGCAAGCGTTCTATCACACCATAATATAACTGTGTACAGAACGCTTTTTCCTGTGCCGAAAGACTAGAATTTTTTAATTCTTTATCTAGCACAAAATTAGAATAACTATTATTTTCAAACGTTTTCAGCAATAATTTTACTGCTGTTGCTCTTGCACTGCTCATGATACCTTTTCTTTTTCTGTTTGTCTATCATAAATTTGCTGTAATTTCTGTCCTTTGGTTAATTTTTTTCCACGCAAAAATTCTTTGACTGGCATACGTTTACTGCCCTCTAATTGCACTTCTGTAAATTGCAATGCGGTATGATTGCCACACTGGACAATAAATTTATCTGCATCAAGTACTGTTCCACATTCAGCATTAGTATCAGCTATATCAGATATTACAGCACGAATTACTTTTAAACGCTTGTTATCTAATTTTGTAAAGCCAGTTAATCCGCAAATAATTCTATGCAATTCCTGTGCAGATTTTTCAAAATCTAATGCTGACATATCTTTGCGAATCATAGACGCATAACAAGACTGACTATCATCTTGTTTTTCTGGAATTAATATGCCCTGTTCTAAGCCTTGCAACGCTGGTAAAATTAATTTCGCACCTAATGCAGATAATCTGTCATGTAATTCTTCTGCGATTTCATTTTCACCGATAGGAATACTTTCTTTTAGCAACATATCGCCTGTGTCAAGACCTTCTGTCATTTGCATAACAGTCACACCAGTTTCTTTTTCACCGTTCAGAATACAATGCTGAATTGGTGCAGCTCCTCTGTATTTAGGCAAAAGCGATGCATGAATATTAATACAGCCATATTT
>CAMWHN010000079.1 GCA_947174085.1 uncultured Ruminococcus sp. | reverse complement strand
TACGTCTAAAATATTTGGTTGGTGACGACCTGAGAATTCGGATAAGTGCCGACATGATTTTTAAAAGAGCGGAAAACCGCTCTTTTATAGTATATTATATTTATCGGGCCATTAGCTCAGTTGGTTAGAGCTTCCGGCTCATAACCGGACGGTCCTGGGTTCGAGTCCCCGATGGCCCATGATGAGAATAAAGAAACCGTTGGTTTTTTCCAACGGTTTTTTTAGTAAGAGGATTTATTATGAGTAGAAGTTATAAGAAATTTCCTGTGGTAAAAGACCGTGCCAGTACTTCAAAAAATAGACAAAAACCGAAAACATTTGCTAATCGTGCAGTTAGACGCAGTAAAATAATTCCTAGCGGAAAAGCAGGATTTAAAAAATTATATTGTAGTTGGAATATTTGTGATTATCGTTTTTTTAGTCGTTATAGCAATAAGAAATCTTTAAAAAGAGCATGGGACAATGGTGATATGTATATCCATGTAGCTCGTTGGGGAGGTTTTCGTGAACGTTTTCAGAGTTATGAGGAAGCTTTGCAAGATTGGAAAAAATGTTATGTTAGAAAATAAGAATATAAAAAATCGCTAGATTGTTATAATCTAGCAATTTTATTTTTGGAGTGTTACTCATGGAACTAGAATTTTTCAAAACATATGAATATTTTGATGTGATATTAAAAAATAGAAAATATCAGATTGTCGGAAAAGATAAGGATTTATCTACTGTACTAATAGGGATTGCAGAGGACGGACAGGTGTTCTGGCTAGATACAGATGAGGAAATAGCAATTTATATTGCATGTAGTTTGGAGATATTCAAAAAAGAATTATACTGGTTTTCTGTTTTTATAAAAAAATCTCCAGAAACTTCCTGTGAGTATGTTTTAAAAACTTATGCTGATACATTTCGGAGAAAAATATTTCAGTTGGATAAGAATGCATTTTCTGATGATAAAAATTATTGGGCAGAAGTAGCTGAAGAGATGGAGTATGGAATCATTTAAGATTTTTCTGTTTCTAGTTTGGCAAGCACACGAAACGCTTGTCTAAGACTGTCAACACCGAAAATTCTTAATGTTTGGGAACTTTTCGGCAATGTTGTCAAAGCCTGTTTGGGAACGATACAAGTTTCAAAGCCCATTCTTCGAGCTTCTTCTACACGCTTAATAATGTGCGATACATTGCGAACTTCTCCGGCGAGTCCAATTTCACCAATGGCAATTAATTTATCGGGAATAATTTTATCTGTTAAACTGGAATATAATGCCAATGCAACTGGTAAATCTCCTGCGGGTTCGTCTAATTTAAAACCGCCGACAATGTTTAAATACACGTCTAATGTGCCATAACTTAAGCCAAAACGTTTTTCTAATACGGTTAATAATAATGCCATACGATTATAATCAAAGCCAGTTGCTGTACGTTTTGGAGAAGCATAGCCACTTTTAGAAACTAAGGTTTGTACTTCGGCTAAAATAGGTCTTGACCCCTCCATGACACAAGCAATGCAAGTACCGGAAACGCCCAAAGGACGACCGGCAAGCAACATCTGTGAGGGATTTTCCACTTCTTGCAATCCCTTTTCTTGCATGTCAAAAACACCAATTTCATTCGTAGAACCAAAACGATTTTTGACAGCTCTTAATATTCTGTAACTCATATGACGCTCGCCTTCAAAAAATAATACCGTATCCACAATATGTTCCATGACTTTAGGTCCTGCAATTGCGCCATCTTTGTTGACATGCCCAACTATAAAAGTCGGAATTTCAAGCGTTTTCGCCGTATGCATAAATAAATTTGTGCATTCTCTGACTTGTGTTAAACTGCCTGACACAGAAGAAATTTGTGTTATCTGCATTGTCTGAATCGAATCTATGATTACAATATTTGGTCTTACTGTACTAATTGTATCACAGATTGCCTGTGCATCAGTTTCTGTTAAAATATATAAATTATTAGAGACTACGCCTAAACGTTCCGCACGAAGTTTAATTTGCCTGCCAGATTCCTCGCCTGAAACGTATAATATTTTATAATTTTTGCCCATGAATTGACAAATTTGCAATAATAACGTGCTTTTGCCGATACCCGGCTCACCGCCTAATAATACAATAGAACCTTTGACAAGTCCTCCGCCAAGTACTCTATCTAGTTCGCTACTGCCTGTATGATAACGTATTTCATTTTCTGAAGAAATATCAGAAATCAAGTGAATTTTATCAGCTAAATTTGTGAAATTTTTAACAGTTTGATTTGCAACTGGTGCAACTTCTTCGAGTGTATTCCATGCGCCACAGCCTTGACAACAGCCGTTCCATTTGGGACTTGTCCAACCACATTCTGTACAGATAAACTGCATTTTTTCTTTTTTTGCCAATTAAAAATCTCCCTTGTAATTTAAATTATTTTATTTTTTCTTGCACGACAAGACTATAATAGCCAATTTCTTCATAACGTTTTTCGGAAATATCCCGCCGGAAAGAAATTAATCCATTACTTTCATAAGGGTCATTAAAATAATAATATTTTTCATCATAGCCGACAAGTACCATACAATGTTCATTTGCGAGCCATTGAAATTCTTTGTCAGTTGCATAACCTCGTTCGTTATATAAATACCAGCTTACATTTGGGAAACTCGCTTGCATATAGATTGTTGCCCATACTAGAACAGGTGTTCCCTGTGGTAAATATGTTTCTGCGAGTTCCTGCAAATCCGTTCCAGTTGTATCAACGGCTTGGTAATTTTTGGGCAATAAATGATTCAGCATTTTTACAATCACTGGTGCAAAACAACCGAAACTACTGGAATCCCAAGGACTGCCGATAAATGCATTTTCAGGGTGTGGGGCATAAGTTCTGCCATTTTTTTCTTTTGGATACTGACAAGTTATGACATTTAGCATGTCTTCTATTTCTGATTCTTCATGTGTGTAATACTCTAGTAACATCTTAGCACTGATAATTTCACAGCCTGTTGGCAATATATTTTTTTGTGAATAATATGGCACATCTTCTAATAATATTTCTTCTGGCGGTTCGGAAGTTTCAGGTTGGGTTGTTGCTTCTGTTTCTAATTCTGTGCTAGATTCTGTTTCCGTTTCTGTAATAGTTTCTATTTCTGCTGATGTACTTTCCATTGCTAATGTATGGACTGTTTGATTTATTTTTTCAGATTCTAATTTTTTAGAAAATATATATCCTGTTATGAAAAAAGTTGCCAAAATAGCTAATATTACAGGATAATATTTTTTTAAAATTGCTATTAATTTTTCTATCATTGGAAATCCTCGCTTTTTGAATAAATTTTAATAAATTCTACTCACTTATTTTATTTTACTCTAAAATTTTCTTTTTGTCAAGGGAATTAATAACTTGTTTCTGCACAATACTGAATTAGAGCAGAATAGATTGTAAATGCGACTTTTTGTTGATAATCTTGTGTAATTAATAAACTTGCTTCTTCTGGATTGGATAAAAATCCGCATTCTGCCATAACCGTTGGATTTTTGCTATAATAACATAAAAATAATTCTTTGCCACAAAGTTTAATTTCACGTTTGTTATCCGGCTGTAAAAAATTTACAAACTGATTTTGTAAAGTTTGTGCTAGATTTGCGTTTTTAGAATTTGTATCTGAATAGAACATTTGTGCGCCACTGTATTGAGAATCTGTAAATTGATTTTGATGAATCGAAATGCAAATTGCGCCTTGTACAGAATTAAATAAAGCAAGCCTGTTATCCATGTCAGAGCTTTTCTGATTGGCAATACCTTCTACACCATCATCATGAATTGACTTGTCAGAATCCCTTGTTGTTAAAACTGTATAACCAGAGGCTTGGAGCATATCACGCAAATTTAATAAAATTGCAAGATTAATATCTTTTTCAACGTCACCGTTTGCAGAAGTGCAGCCGCCGTCCATACCACCATGACCGGCATCTAAAATAATAATTTGTCCGTCACTAGCAGAAGAATTTACTTGATTTGTAGATGGTTCTATATGCCGAACAGCATACCATGAGCCAGCAAGCACTAATGTAATAGCTGAAGTCACAGCTCCAATTCTAGCAAGTAATTGTTTGGTATTGTTATTAATATTCATAGTTATCACCTGTATTATAAATTTTTGGGAAATAGTTTTATATATTCATGTGTATGAGTAATTCAGAAAATTTATGCAAGAATTAGAAAACTAGAATTTTTTGCATCGAAAAATTCTGGAATATAATTAATGTGAGTTCGAAGAAAAAACCGCCGGAAACTGTTATAATGAGAATAACGACAAACTCAGAGAACAGAAAGGCGGTTTTTCTATGGAACAGGTGGCAATATTTTGTGATGTAGATGATTTTTGTAAAGCATACGAGGAATATTGTATGCATTCGTTAATAATGGAAAAAAGAAAGTCTTATCCAGAACAAGAATGGCACTAAGCGAAATCATAACAATACTGATTATGTACCATTTATCAGGATACCGCCGTTTTGTAGAGATTATGGAATATGTACTTGTTCCACTTATAGTATACATTGTCAGAGCAAGATTTGTCAAGTGTTGCAGAATATCTTTTATGGATTCCACTCCAATCAAAGTATGTGACAACCACAGAATCTATGGGCATCGTGTATTCAGCAAATATGCCAAAATGGGAAAAAATTCTATGGGCTGGTTTTATGGCTTTAAGCTGCATTTGATTATCAATGATGAAGGAGAAATTTTGTCATTTTGCTTTACTTCCGGCAATGTGGATGACAGAAACGAAGCGGTAATGGATTCATTGATAAAAGAAATATTCGGAAAATTTTTTGCTGACAGGGGATATATTTCTCAGAAGCTATTTGAAAAATTGCTGGAAAAAGATATTACCCTTGTCACTAAAGCAAAGAAAAATATGAAAAATAAGCTGACGAATTTATATGATAGACTGATGCTTCGTAAACGTACTGTGATAGAATCTGTAAATGATTTTCTGAAAAACATCTGTAATATTGAACATTCCAGACATCGCAGTATGACTAATTTTCTTGTCAACCTTGTTTCTGCCTTAGCTGCTTATTCTTTTTTGCCTAAAAAACCTTCTATTTGTTCTGCTTCTGTTATGAAAAAAGGATTTTTATTTATTGCCGATTAATTTTTTTGTTGAACTCACGTTAATAAGAAATGTGCTCTTTCTCAAATAGCGTTACAAGTTGGTGCAACAGCTCAAGCACATGTATCTGAACAGGTGAAAGATGATTGTTTTTCATATTACCTCCACTTTTTACAACAAACAATTCACAAAACTACTATACTGATTCTCTATGCCTTTGTTCAAACATTTTTCAAAGTTCATCGGGATCACTCTCAGGCTTAATAAGCTTCATTCGCTTTGCAATGAAATCGTCAAAATTCCCAATTTGCTTTGCAGGGATACCGTCCCAGATTCCACCAGACGGGAGATCTTTCGTAACGATTGCGCCAGCTCCAATGATACTATTATCGCCTATCTTGACACCTGGCAAGATAGTACAGTCTGAACCAATAAACACATTGTTACCAACATCAATACAGTCATAGAATTTATAATACCGTTCCTGCATCATTCCCGAGAGCATGATATCGACTCTATCATGTCCTAAAAATCGAACATTTGTAGCGATAACTACATTATTGCCAAGGCGGAGCAGTTTTGCATCAGCAGGATAAATCCTTGAATAAAAGTATACATTCTCACCGATTCTGTTCAATACAGGATGCTTTCGCAAATAATCAGCTCTACTGTAACCATTACGCAGTAGAGAAAAAAGTATTTTTGGAACGAATGAACAATATCTCTTAATTAAACTCAATTTTATAAGCCTCCCATTGAATTGAACAATTATATATATAATTATAATATCAATACTACTAATACTACTTACGTAACCATTCCTCTACTAAAAATAGATATAGAATTGCAACTTTAATCCAATAAAAAACAAATCTGCACCGCATACAGTCAGATAACATTTTTTCTTGTATTTGATAATTATTATGCAGTCATAATCAAATGAAAGGTATAATACAATGAACGAACCCTTCAACCCATTCATCGCCAGAAAAACTATATCCTGAATCTGTGAAGTTCGAATGCATAGAAATGCCTAAAAGCAACGCAATGTCGCATACTTTAACTGAAATTTAAGAGTATCGAAAATTCACCCAATGGGTGAAAAATATTTTGAAGTATTTTTCACGTAAATAACTACTATATATGCTAAACCCACACCAAACCGCCCTAACTCTCCCAGCAGTCCAGCCATTTGGCTGAACGGCGTTTTTCGACAATAGGGGTGGGATAATAGCATATTTTTGGGGTATTACTGTTTACTCGAAGTGCAGGCATATCCAATGGTATAAAAATAGCACTCTGCTATTGTAGGACAGAGTGCGTGGAGACAAAAAAAGAAGCCCACCAAGCAGCTTCTAAACTTCCTGAAATATACTCAGGTAGTATAGAAGCCGCTTAGTGGGCTATCCCATAATACTTTATTCAGTTTTATACTGTAGCTTCAATCAGTTTCTTTCCATTAATCATAAATTCTTTGATGCCTTGTATTTTGTTTTCATTAAAGCTAAAACTAAGCATATAACCTGTTTCCAGATCAAATCTGTCAAGGTATTCACTAATCTGTTTCTCTCCATCAGCATTGTACCGTGGACCACGCCAGATCTTTAACTCAATGATATACTGCTCTCCGAGGTAGTCTACAATCACATCGGTACGTGTTTGATCTCTTGTCTGTGCTTCAATATAAAAGTTACCAGTGCCGTTGATAATCGGTTTCAGATAAAGGAGAAAGAATTCACGTCCCTCTTCCTCTTTAAAACGATCCACTAACTTACTAACCACTAGATTGTATGTTTTGATGAAACCCATAAAAATAGCTTTCATGTCCAACTTACCGTCCTGAACAAACCGATTTCTTTCCAACTCGCCATTATTATAAAACACATTGTTTTTCAGTTCTGCTTCTGACATAAAAAGATTATATAATCTCGTCTCAAAAATACGATTTGCAACCTTCACACTATTGTGGTCATTTTTTATCAAACCATACATCTCCATCTGTACGATATCATCCTGATCAGAGTTGTAGGTCAGTTTCATACCTTCCATTAAAATACTGCGTATGGCAGCCTTTAATGCAGGGTGTGCTTTTAGATTTTTTGTCAGCGTTTGGAATAGTGTATTACTTTCTGCCAATATTAGTTTAACCGCCTCAAGAAAACCTTTCTTAGTCCACGATTCGGACAACGGCATATTTTTTGAAACACGCTCATCTATCAACTGACAGAGTCGGCTCACAAGGAACGGATAGCCACTGGTTTCGTCCCAAATGAGTTTCGCCATATACGCTGTGTCCATTCCAATATGATGATCCGCTTCGTACTCGTCAAGCATTCCCTTGATACCAGTCTCTGAAAGACTCATATCAATATTGAAATCTGCTGCGATATTCCACGGACTATTTTCCTTTTGAGCATCATCCAGTCTGATTTTTCCCTTCAGATGCTTCACATCGGTCACGCCTGCGAGGATGACAGATTGAAAAGTCTTTATTCCTTTGGTATCTCTGTTAATATAATTATCCCGCAGCTGTGCAAGAAAATCAAGAAAAACTTGATTATTGGTTGCACTGTCAACTTCGTCTACAAAAAGAACTATTTTTTTTGATGATTCATAACACCACTCTAAAAGCAAATCGGACAAGTCTCCTAAATTAACTCTTTCATCAGTGCGATGAAAAAGAACATCAATATCCGATTTTACGTTTTCTGGAATCTCTATGCTGGCTCTAAATTCTCTTCTAAGTAATCTGCAAAATTCTCTTACAAATGCGTGTTCATCAGAAAATCCAGCATCACCAATCCCCTCAAAACTAAGGCTCACCACAATATACTCATCCTGTAGTGCCTGCCGAAGCGCCGTTAATGTAGTCGTCTTACCATACTGCCTTGCTCTATTGATTGTAAAATATTTACCGGCATCCACAAGCTCTTTTATTGCTTTCACTCTATCCGTAATATCCACCATATAATGCTTATCCGGAATGCACACCGCTGTCGTATTAAACTCCTTCATGTACTGGTTTCCCTCCATTCTTTAGTGTTCAATTTTCATATTACCTGTCACATTCTATTATACCATTTCAAACAGAAAATATCAACCCCCTTTCCGCAAATATCAGAAGTTTTTCTCACTTCTTTTTCTTATCTGATTTAGCCTTTTTCTCCTTCCTGCTCACACTACCGCTATTGACCTGATACGTTGCGGTCAGATAATCGACCGTTTTATCAGAGTGCACATGCTTAAATCCAAGGAACTGTTTCAAAGTCCTTGTATTTCCTGTAGCCCGCAATTTCACACCAAATGTTGTCTCATACTCGATAACATCTCCGAGAACTGTTCCTGACTTTATAAAAGTTCTGTAAATGTCATTATTAAACACTAGCAACTCTGGTGCAAAATCTATTCGCTCCGGCGTAATGCGGAATGTTTTTCTTCGGATTCCTGTTAGCCTGTTTTCATTAGACCTCTTGCGAAATAAAAAGAGATGTGATATAATAAAGATATGAAA
>CAMWHN010000078.1 GCA_947174085.1 uncultured Ruminococcus sp. | reverse complement strand
ATAATGTTTTAAATACTTTCCCGTGTAAGATTCTCAAATTTTTATAATTTCTTCAGGTGTACCCTGTGCAATAATATTACCACCAGAATCGCCACCCTCACGACCTAAATCTATAATTTCATCACAGATTTTAATTACATGCATATTATGTTCAATTACAACAACCGTATTCCCAGAATCTACTAGTTTTTGCAAAACGTCTATTAATTTATGCACATCTGCTGTATGCAATCCCGTTGTTGGTTCATCTAAAATATACATTGTTTTTCCAGTTGCTTTTTTTGCTAATTCTGTCGATAATTTTACTCTTTGTGCTTCACCACCAGATAGCGTTGTTGCAGATTGTCCGATTTTAATATAGCCTAGTCCGACATCTTGCAAAGTTTTTAATTTTTTTGCAATTTTAGGAATATGTTCAAAAAATAATACCCCTTCATCAACTGTCATTTCCAGTACATCATGAATAGACTTGCCTTTGTAATGCACTTCCAGTGTTTCACGATTATAACGCTTGCCTTTGCAAATCTCACAAGGAATATACACATCAGGCAGGAAATGCATTTCAATTTTTAAAATGCCGTCTCCCTCACAGGCTTCACAGCGACCGCCTTTGATATTAAAAGAAAATCTAGCTGGCATATAGCCACGTGCTTTGGCATCATTTGTTTGTGCAAATAAATTTCTAATATCTGTGAATACACCTGTATAAGTTGCCGGATTAGACCGAGGTGTTCTGCCAATTGGTGACTGGTCAATACAAATTACTTTATCTAAATATTCTATGCCTTGTATTTCCTGACAATTACCGCCTTTAATTCTAGCTCTGTTTAATTTCATGGCAAGATGTTTATATAAAATTTCATTCACAAGAGAAGATTTCCCAGAACCAGAAACACCTGTTACACAGATTAACTTGCCTAAATTAAAATCTACTGTTAAATTTTTTAAATTATGTTCTCTTGCGCCGATAATTCTAAGCACATGTCCGTTGCCGGCACGACGTTTTTCTGGAACAGGAATTATTTTTTGATTGCTCAAATATTGCCCTGTAATAGAATTTTTACAAGATAATAATTTTTTAGGCGTTCCCGAAAAAATAACTTCACCACCGTTGACACCTGCACCAACACCAATATCAATCACATAATCTGCTGATAAAATCGTATCGTCATCATGTTCTACAACAATTAGCGTATTGCCTAAATCTCTTAAATTTTTCATAGTCGCAATTAACATATCATTATCTCTCTGGTGCAAGCCGATGCTAGGCTCGTCCAGAATATACAGCACACCCATTAGAGAAGAACCAATTTGCGTGGCAAGTCTAATTCTTTGGCTTTCACCTCCGGAAAGTGTTCCAGATGACCGTGCCAAAGTTAAATATTCCAGCCCAACGCTTGCTAAAAATCCTAATCTGTCACAAATTTCTTTGATAATTTTTTCAGCAATAAATTTTTCATGTTCTGTTAATACTAAATTTTTAAAAAAATCTAATGCTTTTGTAACAGATAAATTAGTCAATTCATAAATATTTAAATTCCCGACAGTGACAGATAATACTTCTGGTTTTAATCTTGCGCCATTACAAGCTTTGCAAGTAACTTCATTCATAGAATCTTCTAAATCAGCTTTTGCATAAATACTTGTTGTTTCTTGATATCTGCGTTCTAAATTCGGAATAACGCCCTCAAATGGTGCTTCATAGACACCACCGCCAACATCTTTATTGCGTTTTAATATTAATTTTTCGCCATTTGTTCCATATAAAAATGCATTTCTCACTTGTTCCGGTAATTCTCCGAAAGGCGTTTTCAAAGAAATATGATATTTTTCAGCCAAAGCTTGATAATACATCATGGCAATAGAACCATCTTCCAAATGATTCCAGCCAGACGCATGAATTGCACCCTCTAAAATACTCAAATCCCAATTAGGCACAATTAAATCTATATCAATTTTTTTAAACATGCCTAATCCAGTACAAGTTGTACATGCACCATACGGATTATTAAACGAAAATAATCTTGGTGTTAATTCTTCCATGCTAATATTATGCTCAGGGCAGGCATAATTCTGTGAAAAGCTCAATAATTCTCCGCCTATCACATCTACATGAATAATACCACCTGTAAGATTTGCAGTTGTTTCTAAGCTGTCTGTTAATCTGGACATAATATTATTTTTAATAATTAATCTATCTACAATAATTTCAATCACATGTTTATTATTTTTTTCTAATTTAATATCTTCTGACAAATCATACTGCATGCCATCAATTCTCACACGAACATAACCACTTTTTCTAGCTTTTTCTAATTCTTTACTATGTTGACCCTTTTTGCCACGAATAATCGGCGCAAGAAGCTGAATTTTTGTTCCCTCTGGTAATGCTAAAATCTGGTCTACAATTTCATCGATAGATTGCTGAGAAATTTCACGTCCACATACAGGACAATGCGGAATGCCAATTCTTGCATATAATAATCTTAAATAATCATAAATTTCTGTTACTGTTCCAACTGTAGAACGAGGATTTTTAGAAGTTGTTTTCTGGTCGATAGAAATCGCCGGAGACAACCCCTCAATACTATCTACGTCAGGTTTTTCCATTTGCCCTAAAAACTGCCTTGCATAAGAAGATAAACTTTCTACATAACGTCTTTGACCGTCTGCATAAATCGTATCAAATGCAAGTGATGATTTTCCTGAACCAGATAAACCAGTCATAACAACTAGTTTATTTCTTGGAATTTCCACATCAATATTTTTTAAATTATGTGTTCTTGCACCTTTAATAATAATTTTATCTCTCATAAATATAACACCCCAAAAAAATTATATTTCTTTTAGCTTTGCAATCTCATCACGCAAAAACATAGCATGCTCAAATTCAAGCATTTTGGCAGATTCTTTCATCTGCTTTGTAAGAGATTTTATTAATTCTTCACGTTTCTGTTTAGAAAGCTTTTTATAATCTGTATTATCTTGTACAGTTTCCTTGCTGGAAATTTCAATTACTTCATGAACGTCTTTTATAATCGTCTTAGGAACAATGCCATGTTGTTGATTATAATTAATCTGTAAATTTCTTCTGCGTTCTGTTTCGAAAATTGCACGCTCCATAGAGCCTGTTACGATATCTGCATACATAATTACTTTGCCGTTAGCATTTCTTGCCGCACGTCCAATTGTTTGAATCAAAGATGTTTCACTTCTTAGAAATCCCTCTTTGTCCGCATCAAGAATTGCTACAAGAGAAACTTCTGGAATGTCTAACCCTTCACGAAGTAAATTAATCCCAACAAGCACATCAAATTTACCTAATCGCAAATCCCGAATAATTTCCATACGCTTTATTGTATCAATATCATGATGTAAATATCTTACCTGTATGCCCATTTGTTTTAAATAATCTGTCAGATTTTCAGCCATTGCTTTTGTAAGCGTTGTCACAAGCACACGTTCTTTTTTATCTATTCTAGTATTAATTTCAGATAATAAATCATCTATTTGCCCTGCAATCGGACGTACACTAATTTCAGGGTCTACTAATCCAGTCGGACGGATAACTTGTTCTACAATCTGATTTGCATGTTGTCGTTCATATTCGCTAGGTGTCGCACTCACAAAAATTGCTTGTTTAATATGACTTTCAAATTCAGAAAATACTAATGGTCTGTTATCAAATGCACTTGGCAATCTAAAACCATAATCTACAAGTGTTTGTTTTCTTGCTTTATCGCCGGCACTCATGGCACGAACCTGCGGAATTGTTACATGACTTTCGTCTATAATTAATAAAAAATCTTCCGGAAAATGGTCGAGTAACGTAAACGGTGTGCTTCCGGCTTCACGTCCTGACAAAATTCTGGAATAATTCTCAATGCCGTTACAGAATCCAATTTCTTGTAACATTTCCATATCATAATTTGTTCTCTGTGCTATGCGCTGTGCTTCAATTAATTGATGATGTTCTGTAAAATAAGCAACACGTTTTTGTAATTCTTTTTGGATTTCCTGTACTGCTTTCTGAACTTTTTCAGGTGCAATCACATAATGTGATGCCGGAAAAATTGCGATATGTTGCAAGATTGCTTTTATTTTTCCAGTTAATACATCAATTTCACAAATTCTATCAATTTCATCACCGAAAAATTCAACTCTAATTGCTGTATCTGTGGCATTGGCAGGAAAAATTTCCATCACATCACCACGCACACGGAATTTATTTCTTGTAAAATTAATATCATTGCGTTCATACTGAATTTTCACAAGCTCCTGTGCCAAATTCTGTATAGATTTTTCTATGCCTACCCGAATTGAAACTGTCATGCTTCTATATTCTTCCGGACTTCCCAAAGTATAAATACAAGACACACTTGAAACAATAATCACGTCTTTTCGTTCTGCTAGTGCTGTTGTTGCAGAATGCCTTAATTTATCAATTTCTTCATTAATGGCAGAATCTTTTTCAATATAGCTGTCTGTACTGGGAATATAGGCTTCCGGCTGATAATAATCATAATAACTAACAAAATATTCAACCGCATTTTCTGGAAAAAAAGCCTTTAATTCTGAACAAAGCTGCGCTGCTAAAATTTTATTATGTGCTAATACTAGTGTAGGTTTATTTAAATTTGCAATTACATTTGCCATTGTAAATGTCTTGCCTGAACCTGTCACACCTAACAAAGTCTGTATATTTTTTCCATTTTTAAAGCCTTCCGTCAGCTCTTGTATTGCTTTTGGCTGGTCGCCAGATGGCTGATATAAAGCATGCAATTTGAAATCCATAAAAAATCCCCCTTAAATAATATAATTAAATAAATCCCCCATTTTTTAGAATATTTTTAATATATCCTGTATTTTGAATATCTTTATGACCTTTCACCCGAACAGTTGCTACTCGCATTAATATTGTATCATATCTTAATTTGTTTGTCAAGAATATTTTTATTAACTTTAATCCGCACGTTCATGATTTTTTTAATTCCTGAAATAAATTTTTATACAAAAAAAATATTTCACTTTTATTTATCATACACCAAAATTATAATAATATTTTTCATAAGCATTAATAATTATAGTTTCATGATAATTATCTTGTCTTGGTAAATTACCATAATTTAAATGCACATGCCCATGACAGAATAATTTTGGCTGATAATTATCTAACAATTCACGAAAACAAGCAAATCCATTATGTGGCATATCAGGCAAATCATTTATATTTTTTGCAGGTGCATGTGTTACTAAAATATCAAAACCATGATTTTTCCATAAATGAAACTTTAATTTTTTAATACGCTTTTGCATTTGTTTTTCAGTACATTGGAACGGCAGTTTTATATCTTGATTATACTGCATACAACCGCCTAAGCCTAAAATTCTAACACCTTGGTAACTAATCACTGCATCATCAATGCAAATACAGCCCTCCGGAGATTTTTTTAAATATTTCATATCATGATTGCCGTGAACATAAAATACAGGACAATGCGCAAATGTAGCTAAAAATTCTAAATATTCCGGCTGTAAATCGCCACAGGAAATAATCAAATCTAAATCAGCTAATTTTTCAGGTTCATAAAAATCCCAAAGATATTTACTTTCTTCATCGGCAAGTAATAATAATTTCATAATAATCATCACTCCTTAATAAGCATATGCTAACTGATAATTACATGTTCGGATATAAATTATTATCCGAACACAAATTGATAACAGATTCCTAACCATTCACGCACCCAATAAGACGGCACTAAATACCATGATGTTTTAGCAGAAATTGCATTAGCTTTTAAATCTAAACTATTTGCAATTTTGGACGCTCTATATTGATGATAACCGTCTGTTACAATAATAATATTATTTTCTAATTCTTGTTGTTCTAAAATTTGTTTCGCATTTTCGAGATTTTCTTGTGTAGAACTAGAAATATTCTCTTGATAAATTCTTTCTGGTGCAATATTATTTTTTATTAAATAATTATACATACATTCAGCTTCTGTGATACACTCGTCAGTGCCTTGTCCGCCACAAACTATCACAGAAACTTCTGGATATTGTTCTAAATAAGCAATTCCTGCTTCCAAACGTTTTTTCAGCATTAATGTAGGTTCACCATCATTGCGAACTTTACAGCCTAAAATAACTACTGTCGTTGGTTCTTTCGGCTTATGAAATTCAGCCCGTATCATCAAAATACTAAATATTATTGCTAATACAGCACTAAAGCCTAATATACCTAAAAAAACACACAAGACAACATGTCCAAAGCCATTTTCCCAAATATTCTGTAATAATTTTGCAACAACAGAATTTAATGCAAAAAATATAATTCCTAGTATACAAATAATCGTTCCAACATAACAACCTGCATGGCGAATGCCTAGCAAAATAGGATTCAAAAAAAATGCAAGTGCTATTAGGGACAAGCCTGCCCCTAATAGTCGTATCCAGAATTGCGAAATTACAAACATATTTTTATTCCTCATGACACAAACGGATTTTCAGAAATTCTTGCCACACCAGAATCAATTGCCGCTTGTGCAACAGCCTTAGCAACCGCTTTGGCAATAGTTCTATCAAATGCATTTGGCAAAATAAATTCTGCACAAAGTTTTTCATCAGATACACAGCTTGCAATCGCTTTAGTAGCAGCAAGTTTCATTTCCTGATTAATATCTTTTGCACGAACTGCTAGCGCACCTTTGAATACACCCGGAAATGCCACAACATTATTAATCTGATTTGGAAAATCACTTCTGCCTGTGCCGACAATATAAGCCCCTGCCTGTTTCGCTTCATCGGGCATAATTTCCGGAACAGGATTCGCCATTGCAAATACAATCGGTTTTTCATTCATGCTTTGAATCATTTCTTTTGTCAATAATTTTGGCTTAGACACACCAATAAATACATCTGCGCCCTGTACAGCTTCTGCAAGTTTGCCGTGTTTGTTTGCTTTATTTGTGAGATTAGCAATTTCATGATGTGCCGGATTTTCGTAATTTTCATCACTTGACAAAATGCCGTTAATATCTACCATCATAATATTCCCAACACCCAATGATAATAAATGCTTTGCAATTGCAATGCCGGCTGAACCTGCGCCATTAATCACTATTTCTAATTCTTCTAGTTTTTTTCCAGCTACTTTGCAGGCGTTCAGTAATGCCGCCGCAACAACAATCGCTGTTCCGTGCTGGTCATCATGAAATACTGGAATATCTAGTTTTTCTTTTAGTTTTGCTTCAATTTCAAAACAACGTGGTGCGGCAATATCTTCTAAATTAATCCCTCCGAAACTATAAGCAATATTTGCAATTGTATTTACAATTTCATCCGTGTTTTTAGAATTTACACAAATTGGAAATGCGTCCACATCAGCAAATTCTTTAAACAAAGCGCATTTGCCCTCCATAACAGGCATTGCCGCCAAAGCTCCAATATCGCCCAAACCAAGTACAGCAGTACCATCTGTAATAACTGCAACAAGATTATGTCTTCTAGTTAATACATAAGACAAATCCGGATTTTTTTCAATTTCCAGACATGGTTGCGCAACCCCCGGTGTATACGCCAATGAGAGTGATTCCCTGTCCTTAATTTCTGTACGGGAAATAATTTCAATTTTTCCACTCCATTCTTCGTGTTTCTTCAATGATTCCTGCATAATATCCATGCTATTTCAAATCCTTTCTAAAAAAATAATTCTGATATTCCCAGTATAGCATATTTTAAAAAATTTGTCAATTAAAAATTCCCCCATCTATCAAGATGAGGGAATCTGTTTACGAATAAAATTACCAAATGAAATCTTCCAAATTTGCTTTGCCATTTGCGCCAGCTGCCGCAGAATAAGCAAGAATAATAGAAGCATCTCTTGCATCAATAATACCATCACTATTTACGTCAGCGGCATCTTCAAAACCAGAAACAACTTTTATCTCAACCCCTGCTGCACGGCTTGCCGCATAATGCAAAATTTGCTTTGCATCGTTTGAATTAACTGCACATGAACCATCTACATCACCCAATGAACGACCTGGAATATATTGTTCTGGAAATACTCTAGGCTCCGTGCCACTATAAAAACCAACCAAATACATCGTCCAGTAATATTCATACTCTGTATTTGGGTCATGATAATAGCCAATGCCAATATGCGTATAGGCGTCCTTCATGATGTTTTCTCTGTGTGCTGGAGAGTTCATCCACTGCTCGACAGTTGAAGCGGGGTCATCATTTCCACCAGCTATATTTTCACCAACTTTCGCATACTTAAATTCCATATTCGACTTAAGAAGCGAAAAACACGAAGAACCATCTGGACGAGTGTGAGAAAAATACGTCTCTGTTGGGGTTCGTGAGATTTCCTCTGCTCTTACACAAGCCAACTCATTAAGCACTGGGAGTGTTGCCAATTCAGGCAAACCCTCTTTTGCACGTTCAGCATTAGTGCAATTGATAACAGTATCACACAATTTTTTTATTTCTTTTTCTTCATCTGTCATTGTAGCTTCATCACTTAAATTTACTGCACCTGCTTGTACAGTAGCTCCTAAACTGCAAATTGTTGCACAGCATGCTAATAAAATAGCAGCCAATCGATTTTTCTTTGTCATAAGAATCCACCCTTTCTTGTATGGAAAAGCATTCGAGCTTTGTAATATTCAGTCTTACAAAAATTGGTTAAACCTAGTGACTTACTATGTTCCTGTTCTCTATAGCACTATTCTAGCACAAGTTTATTTAAAAAGATATGTGATTTAATGTCTAAATTGAAAATTTTTTATGAATTTTTTGCTTTTTTTTTCCAAATTTAAAAAAATTTTCAAAAAACTCTTTTTTTTTTTTTAATAAATATG
>CAMWHN010000077.1 GCA_947174085.1 uncultured Ruminococcus sp. | reverse complement strand
ATATCTAAAAATACTTTGTATATTTTGTTCTTTTTGGAAAAAAAGTAAAAAAATAGTTGCTTTTTTTTCTTATTTATGTTATAATAAATACTAGTTTAATTCATTCATGAATTTATTTTTTAGGAAGCTATCACACTTGTTTGCATAATGCTATGCAGGGATGCACACATAAGAAGCTAGGAATGGAGCATATTCTCTCCCTAGTAGAGAATAATCTACGATTAGCAAGATGGAATATTGTTTATCCGGATTCTTCGTATCCAAGTGTCAATATTTCTTCTGTATGCTTAGTGGTATAATAAAGATATACCTTTTGTACTACAGCATTTCAAATTTGCAGTAAAACGAATAATCCATCCAAAAATGATTGCAAACACAAAAAGAACATTAAGGAGAAACCATGAAAAAGAAGATAATTTTATTCTTGATTTCCGCTGTATCACTATTTGGTGGTTGTGGAAGACAAGATAGTATGATATCTGAGGTTTCAGTCGTGGAATCACAAGATATAGCTGATAATTCTGCATCTGAAATTCCTGATGATGTGATACAAAAACTTCAAACGGCTTTGGATGTAGATCTGATTACCATTCCGGCAGAAGAATGGACTGCTGAAACACTTTGTCAGGCTATCTACATAAACGGAGAGCCTATATCTGTTCCTTGCACGCTACATGATCTTGGAGTAGGGTTTGTTATACAGGAAACTGGGGGATATCCACTATCTATCAACGATTCAACCCACCGAGCATCTGCATCAATTACATATTATGGAAACTATATTGGAGGGGTTGTTGTAACAGATTGTGAAAATAAGGAGGATTTTTATGATGCCCCAATTTGTAAGCTAGTTTTTTCTTTTGAAGATAACCTAGAGATGGATGCTATTCCGATTTCTTTGAATGGACTTGGCATTCATGCGACTTATGAAGCACAAGCGGAACATTTGGCTTTTATGGATTTGTATGATACGGACGAAGCAACTAGTTATTATAGATATACCAAGAAAATCGATGATATTGAAATAAAATGTACCTATATGGATGATATGCTTAAGATTGTTACAATTGGATTTCAAAATGAGGAATAATAGGAGGTTTTGTTATGCAATTTAAAAAGATGATTTCTCTATTGGCGAGCCTTGCCTTAGGAAGTACAATGTGTGCAAATATAACATCTGTGTCATCTATGATACAGGCACAAGCAAAAAATATTG
Source organism: uncultured Ruminococcus sp. (assembly GCA_947174085.1). Lineage (GTDB taxonomy): Bacteria > Bacillota > Clostridia > Oscillospirales > Ruminococcaceae > UBA3855. Next base: position 7,757 of record CAMWHN010000077.1, on the reverse strand, counting down.
CTTATCCTGTGCAATATTTTCGTATTGGCATGTTTGATACGAATCAAAATATCAATGCTTCTGATACAGAGCTTGTGCCTAGTGTTCAGAATGGTCTCACTAGTGAAAAATGGTCTTTAAATTATATTAGCTCTGGTGTATTTGAAATTGTGAATGCTTCCAATGGTTATGTACTGACTGCTGTCGGAAATAGTGTAACACTTTCAGCAGATGCAGATTTAGAATCCCAACGCTGGAATATTGAGGGTGTGGAAAAAGATTTTGACGGCTATTATTTATATTATAAAATTACAAGTAATGTTGATTCTTCTATTGCTTTGACTTATGATGAAAACTCAGGATTTCAGCTTGCAAGCTATTCTGCTACAGATTATCAGAAATATAAATTAAATCTTGACGGATTAGAGGGTTTCGCTGGGAATTGCATGACCGATTCAGGAGAAAAAGCTGGTACAATTGGCGGTTTATTAGGAGAAGTTGTTTATGTTTCTGATGCAGATAATTTAGTAAAACAATTAGATTCTGTAGAACCAAAAACAGTTGTTGTAACAGCAGATATCGACCTTCAAAAATATTCGCATACAAGAATCAGAGATAATAAAACATTAGTTGGCTGTTATGGCAATCATACAATTTATGACTCACAGTTTAGAACCAATAACGAATATGGCAAAGATGAGCCAAGTGATAATATTGTCATTCGTAATTTAAAGTTAATTGCAAAAAATGTTCCGAATAGAATTTTAATTAACGTCTGGTCATCAAGACAAATTTGGATAGACCATATTTATTTTGAATCACAATTAAACTATAATAGAACAGGTGACGGACAAGACGAAGTTGGAAAATTTATCTGGATTAATACACCTTATGAAAGTTATTATGACGCAAAAGATAGAATGAGAAGTCCTGATTATATTACAATTTCATATTGTCACCTGAAAAATAGATATTGGACAGTTGCCTATGGTACACAGAACGATGAAATTACAAGAGATAGAACAACTTTATTATATAACTGGTGGGACGAAAATGTTCGCAGATGTCCACAAATTGGTAACGGTTCAGGGCATATTTATAATAATTATTATTCTGCCTATGGTGTAGATAATAATGGCTCTGGAACGACTGGTATAATTGGCGGTGATGGTTCGAATATTGTTTCACAAAATAATAGATTCCAAGGTTATAGCTTGTCACAAGCTCTTACAATGGGCGGAGATATAAATAAAAATCCTGCCCGTGATGATAATTCTTATTTATCTGAATCAGTTTCTGGTACACCATCTGCAATTAATTTTGAATCTAAAAATAGCTCTACTTGGTATCCGAATCAGTCTAATTATGGCTATGAATTGCTAGATGCATATAATACTAACGGTACAGATACAAAAGATTTTTGTACAAAATATTCTGGTGACATGATTTCAGAATCTGATATGAAATATATTACTGATTTTGAATTTAGTAACTGGATTCATACAAAATATGAAAATCCGTTTCTAAGACAAGTAGAATTTACAACACCAGTTGTTTCAGCTCCAGCAAGTTTCACAGAAAATGCAACTTATCGAATTAAAAATAGCAATTCTGGATTATATATGCAAGTAGATGGTGCAAAAGCTGAAAATGGTACAAATGTTCAACAATGGGTAACTTCTGATGAAACAATCCATGATATTTGGAAATTTGTTGATGCGGGAAATGGTTATTATTATCTTGTTTCAGCAGTTGGTGACGGTGGAAGTTATGTATTAGATGTTGCTGGCAAAAAAAATTCTAATGGCACAAATATTGATATTTACCAGCATAATGGCGGTGACAATCAAAAATTTATGCTTACACAGAATATAGACGGTTCTTATAAAATTTTAACTAAAATCTCAGATAATCAATCTTGTATTGAAATTGCAGATGCTGGTACTGGTTCAGGTGATAATGTACAGCAATGGGAAATTAATAATTCAGATTGCCAAAACTGGATTTTAGAACCAATTGCTGATTCTGGTTGTAGCATGAATACTGAGGTTATTTATGAATTTGAAAATAAAAATTCTGGTATGGTGCTAGATATTGAATCTGGACTAATGGCTGAAAATACCAATGTTCAACAATGGGCAACCGGACATTTTGATAGTCAAAAATGGATATTACAAAAATTTGCTGGTGGTGGAAATTATTATTATATTCGTTCTGTTGCGAATCAAGATTATGTGCTGAAAGCTATGAGTGCAGAAAATGGCGGTAATTTAGTAATTGTTCCATATTCTTCTAAAGATAGCATGATGTTATTCAAATTTTCTAAAAATCTTGATGGCAGTTATAGTATCATGACAAGGGCTTCTAAAGATAATTGCTTAATAGAAATTGAAAATGCAAGTATTAATTCAGGTGCAAATGTTCAGCAATGGGAATCTAATGGCAATGACTGTCAAAAATGGAATATTACTACAGAAAAAATAACAGAACCAGATAATCCAGAAAATTTAATTGGTGATGTTGACCAAAATGGTAAAGTAGAAGTTTTAGATTTAGTATTGCTTCAAAAATATTTACATAATAAGGAAAATTTTAATCAACAGCAATTTATAAACGCAGATATCAGTCAAGATAATATTGTAAATATTTACGATTTTGTACTGCTTAAGAAATTACTTCTTAAATAATTAATATATTTTATCTATTGTTTATTGTTTTTTATCAAGTTTTTCAAGAATCTTTTCTTTAAGGAAATTGAAACCGCACTTGAAAGTAGCGATGATATTAACCTAACATGACATCGAGCAACATCATCACTGCAAATCCTAAAACGATACCCATTGTTGCAAAATATGGTTGTGTATCTTGATTTCTTTGACATTCGGGAATTAATTCATGAACGGAAACAAGGATCATCGCACCAGCTGCAAAAGAAAGAGCAAATGGTAATATAGATTCTATATAAGCTACTAATAATGCTCCGACTACGCCGGCGATTGGCTCTACCAATCCAGAAGCCTGCCCTAAAAGAAAACTCTTTTTTCTGGAATAGCCTTCTCTCCTAAGTGGAATGGAAACCGCCGCACCTTCTGGAAAGTTTTGCAATCCTATACCAACGGCAATTGTAATTGCTCCCATCAAGCTTTCCATTGAGTAGTCACCATTTGGCAATGAACCAAATGCAACACCTACTGCCAATCCTTCCGGTATGTTATGAAGCGTAATAGACAGAATGAGCATGATAATTCTGTTTAGGCGTTCATGAGACTTACCTTGCGTACTATTTGCTCTGTTTCGAGCATAAGAAACAATTTTATCAGAACCCCACATAAAAACTGCACCACATAAAAAACCGATTGTTACTATTAAATAGGCGGGTATTTCTGAATTTGCTTCAGCCCGCTCTATTGCTGGCTGTAGCAATGACCAAAAGCTGGCAGCAATCATAACTCCGGCTGCAAAACCGAGCATAAAATTTAATACTTTGGGATTCGGTGTATTGAAAAAGGCAACAGTTGCAGCACCTAAAGCTGTCACAAACCATGTTCCAAGTGTTGCAATCAATACTATGATAACTATTTCATTCATCTCGCACCTCCCTGTTATAGTATATTAAATTACAAGACAGAATGTGATTACCATAATTTAAAGTCAATTATTCTTTCATAGCAAGAAGACATCGCCTCTATAGCCGAGTTAGGGTTCAACAACAAATCGTCAATCTTAGGTCGGCTAAGATTCTCCCAGTCTTTTGAACGATAAAATTTGGCATACTTTGAATTTCTGCGACTGTTGTATTTCTTTTGTCGCATAGTTCTGTTGTATTGTATCTTCTCTTGTGAAGTCTTCTGATTATAATTGATAGTGTAAAAAATGTTGAAAATATAAAAAATATAGTATCATAATTTTTTTCAAAACACCTTGACATTCTAATAAAAATTTGGTATAATGATATGGTTATACAGCGAACCTATGTGTATTTTTTATGTTGTAGGTTGCATTAGGAATATGGCTGAAACACTGCCCCTCTAATGTATAAATGGGGTAGAGGGTGCGTGTTACACCCAGTTGTAGTAAATATGATTTCGACCAGTTGGAATCTTAAGAAAAGTATAATTTTGTTAGATATGGCTAACTATTAAATGAAGGAGAGATTAATTATGAAAAATATTTGGAAAAATGAAAAGCTTTGGTGTGCAATTGCTGGTGCGGCAACTGTGATAATTGGAAAAAAGATTATCACATCAAACAAAACCCGTCAGCTTGCAGTTTCTGGGCTTGCAAAGAGTATGAAACTGCAAAATGATGCAAAAGAACTATTCCAGAATATGAAAGATGAGGCAGCAGATATTTGCTATGATGCTAAAACAGAGGCTGGTCTTATAGAAGATGAAACTACAGAAAGTGGTGAAGTAACCACAGAATGAAATTTCAAATCGTTTACGATAAACCTGGCAGAATCCGTTTTCGTTGTGGAAGCTATGCATTTGAAAAATCCTTGGAAATCGCCATTGTAAAGTTAATATCCTCTAATGGATTTGTGACGCATTCAGAAGCACATAGTGAAAATGGTAGTATTCTGGTTTATTACAAAAAAGGATATCGTGATGCAGTAATTCATGTAGTAGCAGAGATTCAGCCGAAAAAACTCACTCCGGCTGTACCTGATTCTGATATTCAGATAGCAGAAATCAATCGCAGATTTAAAAACAGCCTGATAAAATTTACTGTAAAACGCACACTTTCAAAGATATTGATTCCTGCACCACTTCATTGCATGATAACGACAGTAAGAGGAATGAAGTATATTCTTAATGGTTTACAAGCGCTTTTAGAATGTAAACTGAATGTAGATGTGCTTGATGCAGCGTCTGTTGCAGCTTGTCTGGCGCAAAAAAATTACAAGACTGCCGGCTCAATTATGTTTCTTCTGTCCATATCTTCACTTTTGGAGGACTACACTAAAGCAAGAACCCGTGCAGCTCTGACGGACAGCCTTGCAGTCAAAATTGATAAAGTATGGCTGATAAATGGCGAAACTGAAATTTTAATTCCTATTTCAGATTTGAAAGTCGGGAATTGTATTCGAGTGCGAACAGGCAGTATGATTCCAGTCGATGGAGAAATTATTGATGGTGAAGCATATGTCAATGAATCCTCTATGACAGGAGAACCGCTTGCTGTTATGAAATCATCTGGAGATACCGTGTTTGCAGGAACAGTGGTGGAAGAGGGTATTATTAGTATTTGTGTTCGTGAGCTTTCTTCCAATACAAAGATTAGCAAAATTATTGATTTAATTGAAAATTCTGAACAGCTAAAAGCTGGTGTACAGAGCCGTGCGGAGCATCTTGCTGACAGTATTGTACCGTTTAGTTTTCTTGGTTTTGGATTGACACTATTACTGACAAGAAATGTAACAAAGGCTATATCATTGTTAATGGTAGATTATTCCTGTGCAATAAAGCTTTCTACACCAATTGCTGTAATTTCAGCAATTCGAGAAGCGGCAGATCATAATATTACTGTCAAGGGCGGAAAATATCTTGAAGAGTTTGCTCATGCAGATACAGTTGTGTTTGACAAAACAGGTACACTCACAAAGGCAGAGCCAGTTCTTGAAAAAGTAATTCCTTTTGATACATATACAGCAGATGAAGTTCTTAGGATTGCGGCTTGCTTGGAAGAACATTTTCCGCATAGTGTAGCGAGAGCCATTGTAAAAGGCGCAGCAGATAAAGGTCTTGACCATGAAGAAGAACACGCTGATGTGCAGTATATTGTAGCACACGGCATTGCCACTGAGTTTCATGGTAAGCGTGCGGTTATTGGAAGCAGGCATTTTGTTTCAGATGATGAAAATGTTAAGATTACTGTCGAACAGCAAGCAGAAATAGATGAAAAATCAGGGGCTTGTTCGGTGATTTATTTGGCAATAGGCGGAAAACTTGCAGGTGTTCTTTGTATTAGCGACCCACCACGAGCAGAAGCGAAAACAGCAATTGATTTATTGAAAAAAGCAGGAATACACCATATTGTAATGCTGACAGGTGACAGTCAAAAAGCAGCTGTAATTACTGCTGCAAGGCTTGGTATTACAGAATATCATGCACAAGTGCTTCCTGAAGACAAACATCGTATGGTTGAAGAAATCAAATCACAGGGACACCGCACCATTATGGTAGGTGACGGAATCAACGATGCACCTGCATTGGCTGTAGCAAATGTTTCAGTCGCTATGAACGATGCTTCTGATATTGCTAGAGAGGTTGCAGATATTACATTAAAAGGTTCAGATTTGACAGAACTTGCAGTATTCCGTGAATTAAGTAAAAGACTGATGAACAGAATTAACTGTAATTATCGTTTTATTGTGGGATTCAATTCAGCGTTGCTGTTGTCTGGTTTATTTGGAATTTTAACACCATCTCTTTCAGCATTGTTGCATAATGCGTCTACAATGGCGATTTGTGCAAAAAGTATGCTGCCACTGCTGAATGAAGATGAAGAAAAAATATAATAGTTTAAGAATATCCGACAGGCTATAACTGTCAGATATTTTTGAAGAAAAGTTAGTATATGCTAACTAAAGCTTTTTAAATTTTTTAGGAGAGTGAGCATATGTTTTTGGAAATCCGTGGAATTAAAAAGCATTTCGGCGAAGGTGAAAGCAGAGTTGAAGTGCTGAAAGGAATTGATGCAGAAATCGAAAAAGGAGAAATCTGCGTATTGCTTGGACCATCTGGTTCTGGAAAATCAACACTGCTGAACATTATCGGCGGAATTGACAGTGCAGACAATGGATATATCTCAATAAACGACGAAAAAACAGCAGATATGAATGAGAAAAAATTGACAATTTATCGCAGAAAACATCTGGGATATATTTTTCAGATGTACAATCTTATTCCAAATCTGAATATTAAAGAAAATGTGGAAGTTGGAGCATATCTTAGTGATAATCCACTGGACGTTGACGAACTTCTGAAAACTCTTGGACTTTATCAACATCGTCATAAACTGCCAAATCAGCTTTCGGGAGGTCAGCAACAGCGAACTGCAATCGGACGTGCAATCGTGAAAAATCCTGATATTCTGCTTTGTGACGAGCCGACAGGTGCGCTTGATTATAATACTTCAAAAGAAATTCTGAAATTAATCGAAAATCTAAACAAGAAATATGGCAGTACAATCGTTATGGTCACACACAATGACGCTATTAAGAATATGGCGGACAGAGTTATTAAGCTTAGAGATGGTGTGATTCGTAAAAACTATGTGAATCAAGAAAAAATTTCTGCTCAGGAACTTGATTGGTAAGGAGGTCAGAATATGAAAAATCCTCTTATTAAAAGATTTCCAAGAGAGCTGAAAAGTGAATTTGGCAAGTATTTAATTATTTTTCTGTTTATTGCAGGGACAATTTCTATTGTATCCGGCTTTAATGTGGCAGGCAGCAGTATGTCGACAGCTTATGATGAAAGCTTTGAAAAATACAGCATTGAGGACGGAAATTTTGAATTATATGCAGAGGCAGATAAATCATTAATTTCTGATTTGGAAACGGACAGCCTTAACATTTACGAAAATTTCTACATAGAACGCAGTACGAAAGAAGTCGATAGTACATTGAGAGTGTTCCATAAGCGTGATAACATTAATCTTGAATGCCTTATGGGTGGTAAATTTCCAATATCTGACAAGGAAATTGCAATTGACAGAATAGACCTCTTGCGAAATAAAAAGAGATGTGATATAATAAAGATATGAAATATGAA
>CAMWHN010000076.1 GCA_947174085.1 uncultured Ruminococcus sp. | reverse complement strand
ATACAAGAATAATTAAATAAAAAAGGGAGCTGTTATCAGCTCCTTTTTACATGAATGATATGGAGGTGATTTCATGGATTTCAAAAAAGAACCTATCGGAAATAATATTTTTGTATATACATCAAAAGAACATAGATTCGGAACAGATGCATTTTTATTAACAAAATTTTCAAAATATAAATCGAAAGATATTGTTTGTGAATTTGGCACAGGTTGCGGAATTATTGCTTTGTTAATGCAGAAATTGAAACCGCCTGTTATGACATATGCATTAGATATTCAGGAACAGGCTATTATGCAATTAGAATTAGGCATACAGGCAAGCCATGTGAAAAATATTATGCCAATTTGTACGGATTTGAAAAATTTTGAAAATTGGAAAAATATTCCCTATGGGCAAATTAGTTTAATTATCTGTAATCCGCCTTATCAGCCTTGCGGTTCGGGCTATGAATCAAGTTTAGAATCACAGAGAATTGCAAGGCATGGTGTGCATTGCAGTCCGGAAGATATTTGTCGTTCGGCTTATCAGTTATTAAATTCAGGCGGTCGGCTTTGTATTTGTGGAAAACCAGAACGTTTGCCGGATTATATTTGTGCCATGAGAAATTATAAAATAGAGCCGAAACGTTTGCAATTTGTTTCTAAAAATGCCCAAGATATGCCTTGGCTATTTTTACTAGAGGGTAAAAAACATGCAAAAAAATTTTTACAAATGGAAAAGCCTTTTATCATGTATCAGAACGGCGAATTAACAGAACAGGCAAAAGCTTTGTATCAAAATCAGGAGCGTGAATTTAAATTATGAGTGGTATTTTATATGTAACGGGTACGCCCATTGGTAATTTAGAAGATATTACACTAAGACAGCTTAGAATTTTACAGGAAGTTGATTTTATTATTGCCGAAGATACCCGAGTTACTAGAAAATTATTAACGCATTTTGAAATAAAAAATGAATTAGTCAGCTATCATGAACATAGTGATATGAATACAATAAATTATATTCTTGATAGAATACAGGCAGGTGAAAATTGTGCGATTGTAACAGATGCTGGTATGCCTTGTATTTCTGACCCAGGGGAAGAAATCGTAAAATTATGCTATGAAAGAAATATTTCTGTGCAATCTGTTCCGAGTGCTAGTGCTGTAATTACAGCTTTATCTATTAGTGGCGGTTCTACAAAGCAGTTTGTATTTTATGGTTTCTTGCCTATAGATAAAAAACAGCGTTCTGCTATGCTGGAAGAATTAAAAACAGAATCCAGAACTTGTGTGTTATATGAAGCTCCGCATAAGCTTGTGAAAACAATTTCTGATTTGTATAAAATCTTAGGAGCTGAACGAAAATTATCTCTCTGCCGTGAATTGACGAAAATTCATGAAGAAGTGCTTAGAATGTCTTTGCAGGAAGCTGTGAATTATTATGAAAATCATGTGCCAAGGGGAGAATATGTTTTAGTTCTGGACGGTGCAGAAAAATTAAATCATAATAATTTAAGTTTAGAAGATGCGGTTTCTATTACAAAAGCGTATATAGCACAGGGCATGTCTCCTACAACAGCTACAAAATTATCTGCCAAAGAAACTGGTATTCAGAAAAATTTAATTTATCAAGCGTTGCATGCAGGAAATGCTTAACAGCTAAAAAATTTTTCTTGTTCTAAATTGTGGAGTTTTCACAAATTTTTATTATATGCTATTACAAAAATGCTATTTGTGTTGACATTCTGTAAAATCTGTTGTATAATAATTTTATCATGTGTTATGTGAAATGAAATGAGGTTAATATATGCAACAGAAAAAAGAAACTTGGGCAGATTTAAAAAAACGTGCCAGATGGGATAGAATTTTTGGTGCGTTAGCTGTATTTTTATTAGTATTAATTTTAATCATTTCGGGAATTAGCTCTTGTGCGAAAAAATTAAAAAAAGATAATGATGCTGAACCTGCAAACGTACAGGAAACATTGCCCACTGGTGAAGTACAATCTACAATTGGAAATACAGCGGATAATTCTAAAGCTGTTTTTTTAAGTCCGTCTACACAGGAAGATAATGTTTATGCTTGTGATAATACTATCACAGAAGAAAATGCTATGTGGCAAATTGCTAGACGTGTGCAAGCTTTATTAGAAGCAGATGGCTATCAAGTTTACATATGTGGTGAAGATGATACTGTTATGGATAAAGTCCAGCAGGGAAATATTTTAAAATGTGGTGCTTATGTGGCAATTCATAGTAATTCCAGTGGGGAATCCGGTGACGGACACGGAACAGAAATTTTTTATAATACAAATATTTCCGGAAGTCAGGCATTAGCAGAATATATTTATAATCGAGTGGCTGAGTTCACCCCCACAGAAGATAGAGGTGTGAAAGACCAAACACAAAGGGATTTATACGAAATTGAAAAAAATGAAAATGCTTGTTGTCTGCTGGAAGTTGAATTTCATGATGATATTACTACTTCGCAATGGATTCTGGATCATGTGGAAGGACTTGCAATTTGTATTAAAAATGGTATTGTAGATTATATCACGATGAAATCATCTTATAGTACAAGTACTCCTGATATGCCTGAATCGGAAACCGGAGGGTTAATTTAATGCAAAAATTAAATTATGATTTAGAAATGCAGAAAATTTTAGCAATGACTAAGCCTAGTGTATTATTACATGCTTGTTGTGCGCCTTGCTCTAGTGCCGTATTAGAACGGATTTCTAGTCAGGCAGATTTAAAAATTTATTTTTATAATCCGAATATTATCCCTGAATCTGAATATTTTTATAGATTACAAGAATTAAAAAGATTAGTTCAGGAAATACCCTCTGCACAGGGAATTGAAATTTTAGAAGGTAATTATGAACCGGATAAATTTCTTGCTTTTGCAGAAACACTTGCCAATGAACCTGAACGAGGTAAACGCTGTCAAAAATGCATTGCATTACGCTTAGAAGAAACAGCAAAACAAGCAGATATTTTAGAAGCTGATTATTTTGCAACGACTTTGACATTAAGTCCGCATAAAGATGCGTTGTTTATTAATACAGCAGGTTTTGCAATTGCTGAAAATTTTCATGCAAACTGGTTGCCGTCTGATTTTAAGAAAAAAGAGGGTTATAAGCGTTCGATTCAGTTATCGCATGAATATTGCTTATATCGGCAAGATTTTTGCGGTTGTCCATTTTCAAAAAAATTAAAACACCCTGAAAATTAAGGTCGATACTCATATAAAAATTTTTAGCCATAATATTAGTATCATAAATCGGAATTTATTTCAATCATTCCTATGGTAAAAATAAAGGAGTGCGGAATAATGGGCAGGATTATTAAAACAATACATATTGCTCTCACTATCATTTCTTGGGGAATTTTCATGTCAAGCTTGATACGAATTATCATTGTTTGGGATTCCCTGCCTGATAAAATCGGTGTTCATTTTGCTAGTAATGGAGAATTTGATGTGATTGATAACAAGAACTACGCAACTTATCCTTATCTTGTTTCGATTGTTGTCCTTGTGTTCTGCGAGACTTCAGCATTGCTCTCAAAGAAAATAAAAATGGGTATGAAAATAAGCGAAAAGGGCGATATAAAAATAAGAACAGCGTTTAGAATGGTCCTTGACATTTTAAAGCTCGCATTTTCTTTTTTCTTCTCGGGTGTCTGGGCAGACTGTGTAATAAGACAGCGTCCGCTTAATACTAATATTCCAGTGGCTATCATGCTGATAATGTTTTTTATATTTTTTGTATTCATAATTGCCTCAGTCGTAATAAAAATTAAAAATCCGCCCGAAAGCAGTTGAAAAACTACTTTCGGGCATTACTTCTATATGAGTATCGCTCTTAATGCAGGGTGTTTTTTTATGATTCAGATAAACTTGCTGAAAATTCAGAATATAATTTATAATCTAAAAACGTATCTCTTATGGAAGAATAATAAGTTTCTGGATTGTGTGCTGAATAAAATGCATTATATTCTTCTTCTGTAGTTTTCTCATGGTTTATGTAATATCCATTTCCATTAATATAAGCATAAGAATCATCATTTTCTAAATAAGAATATTGTTCAAATAGAGTATCAACATCATTCACACATGTTAATATATTTTCTTCAACAAGTGTATGTTCTGGTGTAATGGTCAGATAAACATAATGATAAATCAGTCCTGCATATTCTCCAACATTATAATAAATACTGTTGTTATCTGGGTGAATATAATATCCCCAATTGTTATGCACGCCATAAGCCCATTTGTCCATTAATGCATAAACTTGATTATCTGCATAAGTATATAAACTCATATAAGAAGCCGAGCCACCTTGAATAACTAATTCCGGTGTGCCATCTTTGTCAATGTCATATAAGCAATAAAGTGAATTATTAGAATCTTTTTCGTTTTGTTCACAAATTTCTAAATATGCCGTAAGATAATCTGGTCTTGTTGTGACAGGTTTTGTTTGTTTCGTAGTAGTAGTAGTTGTTGTTGTTTCTTCAGTAATAGGAGCTGTTAGGGATGTTGTTGCTATTACAGAATTTGTTACAAGATTTGTAGTTGTGACAATTGGAGTTGTTTCATAAGCAATTACAGTTTCTTTGCGTGTAGATGGTACTGTTGTATTAGTAATTTTTTTAATAGTTGTTGTAATTGTTGTGATAGGAGCTGTTTGTGTTGTTGATGTGAATATACTTGTTTGTGTAGATGTTGTAGAAATAGAAGTTTCTGGAGCTGTTTGCAAAATAGATTGTGATGTAATTTGCATTTCTGTAGAAGTTTCGGAAAAAGTCGTTGTTTCTGTTGAAAGCATAGACGGCATATTTGTATTTGCATTTGTTTCTGTTTGAGAATTGTTATTTTCAGAGGTTGAATTTAAGCGAGATAATTTTGCAATTCCTCCAACAGTTCCCCCCATGACTAATACACAAGTCATTGCAATGCCAAAAGCTCTTGTCCATGGCATCATATATTTGATAGTATCTGTATGATAGCTTTCAGCAATAGATTCTGTTTGATTGATAGCGTTTTTTCGTTCACAAACTTTCTGATAAATTTTTTCTTTTGTCTTGTTATCTGTCGCTTGATAAGTATTTGCAATTTGATTGATTATCTGTTGGTCAGCAGAATGTAATAGTTTTTTAATATGTTTCTGATTCATGATAGTACTGCCTCCTTATAGGGTAATTTTTTTTTTTAGTAGCATTGTTTTTAAGCGTTTTAATGCTCTTGAACAACGCACACGAACAGCAACAGGATTTAATTTGATAATTTTAGAAATTTCTATCGAATTACGATTATAGAAAAATTTCTGAATAATAATGCTTGCATCTGGTTCACCTAATTCTGAAATGCAATGCATTAAAATTCTAGTCTGTTCAGATTGTTCTGTAAAAGTTTCAATATTTTCCTCAGAAGATATGTTATTAAAATCCTGTTCTTCCAGAAAAATTTGCTTTTTCGATTTAGCTTGTAATTGTTTACCAATGTTAATTGCTTCATGTTTGGCAACTGTGCCAATATATGCTTTTAGTGAACCCTCATAATCTGGATTGATATACATGAAAATTTTTACAAAACATTCAATGACACAGTCTTCTATGTCTTCACGACTGGCAATATTACAGAGTTTTTGATAAACAATTGTATAGACATAATTATAATATTCGTCAAATAATAATCTTTCACCCTGTTTTGTATCTGTTTTCAAAAGAGAACGTATTTTTAATTCTATCATGTATCATTCCCCCTTTCCATGATATACATACAAGCTAACAATAACAAGTGTTACCTATTTTTCTAAAATTTTTTTGAAATTAAAAAAATAAATGCCAATATACTAGTTATATTAGCATATTGGCTGTTATTTAATTATAAATTGCATTTCAGAAATTCTTCTGCAAGTTGTTCAGCTTCTTGATAAGATGATAATTGATAACATCTTGCACGGAATGCAGACGCAAATTTTAATCCGGTCATATACCATGATGCATGCTTTCTGGCTTCTCGTATGGCAATTTCAGGCGGTTTCTCACTGTATTTTAAAATTAATTGAATATGTTCTAACATCATGTGCATACGTTCTTCTAGCGTTGGTGCTGTATAGGCAAGATTTTTTCTATAGCAATTAATTTCTTCAAAAATCCAAGGATTGCCATAGCTTGCACGTCCGACAGCAACTAAATCTACACCAGTTTCTTGATACATGCGCTCACAGTCTTTGGCATTGCGTATGTCCCCATTGCCAATAACGGGAATATTTACAGCTTGTTTGACTTGTTTAATCATATTCCAGTCAGCTTTGCCGGAATATAATTGCTGTCTAGTTCTGCCGTGAACAGTTAAAGCAGCAACTCCGGCGGATTCTAATAATTTTGCAAATTCTACAGCGTTAATACAATGCTCGTCCCAACCAATGCGCATTTTGACTGTAACTGGCACAGAAGATTCTTTTACCGCAGATTTTACACAGGCTTCTGCAAGTTCAGGTGTTTTTAATAATGCAGACCCTGCTCCAGTATTTGTGACTTTTGGAACAGGACACCCCATATTTAAATCAATCCAGTCAGGGTGATAATCTTGTAATAAACAAGTTGCTTTTGCAATAAATTCCGGTTCGTTGCCAAATAATTGCAAGCCCATAGGACGTTCTTGCTCTGTGATTCGGCAAAGAAATGCACTGCCTTTGCTGTCATAGCAAAGACCTTTGGCAGAAATCATTTCACTCACTGTCATGACAGCATGTTTTTTTCTTGCTAATATTCTATAAGCTGTGTCCGCAACGCCTGCCATTGGTGCAAGCATAGCTGTTTGTGAACAAGTAATATTTAATATATTAATTTCTTGCATGATTCATTTTCTCCAGTTTTTTTATTTATATTATAGCATAAATTTACAGGAAGGTCAATTTTATTATTTTTATTTGTATAAATTGTTTAAAAACTTATTTTAAAATCATGCAAGTTTTTATAAATTATGAAAAAAGACTTGTTTTATTTTAGTTTTTATGTTATAATAAGCATGATTGTTTACATAGGAGGGTTTTAATTTATGAAAAAATTAAAAGCTATGCTTGTATTTTCAAATAATACAATCATAATAAAAAAATCCAGTGCAGTTTGTCATAAAGAAAATGAGTAATAAACAAGTGATTACTGGTACAGAACATAAACGAACAAAAAAGCAATGGGCTTTGTTTATTACAGGTTTGATTGCTATGATAATTGGTATCAGTATTTTAGGATTTTATGCTATTAGAAAAATTTGTCGTGAAGTGCGAAAATATAAGCTTATGCAAGAAAATGTTGTTGTTGAAATTGCAGATTTAAAAATTAAAGCTCCTGTGCTGGAGGGTACAGAGAATGAAATTCTTGCAAAAGGAACTGGACATTTTATAGACACTGGTGAAGTAGGCGCAGGAAATTATTGCATTGCAGGACATAGCAGTATAATTTATAAAGAATATTTTAATAATTTAAAAAATATAGAACTTGGTATGGAGATTACACTGTATGATATAGAAAAAAATGCATATCATTATACTGTAACAGAAAATTTTATTGTAGAACCAAATGAAGTATGGGTACTGAATGATTTCGGTGATGATAGAGTGACTATTGTTACTTGTACAGATGATGGTTCACAACGTCAAATCGTTGTCGGAATAAAACAAGATGAAACAAAATCATAAAATAATTAGAAAAGGAAGATGTAATATGAAAATTGCTGTTGCAGGTACTGGCTATGTAGGGTTATCTATTGCAGTTTTGTTAGCACAGAATCATACAGTATGGGCAGTGGATATTATTCCAGAAAAAATTAATCTGATTAATGCCAAAAAATCTCCGATTCAAGATGCCTATATTGAGAAATATCTTGTTGAGAAAAATTTGAATCTAATCGCAACGCTTGACGCACAAGAAGCTTATCAAGATGCGGATTTTATTGTGATTGCCACACCAACAAATTATGACAGCAAAATGAATTTTTTTGATACTTCTGCGGTAGAATCTGTTATTAATTTAGTATTAAAATATAATCCTAATGCTATAATAGTAATTAAATCTACAATTCCAGTTGGCTATACAGAAAATATCCGGAAAAAATTTAATTTTAAAAATATTATTTTTAGTCCGGAGTTTTTGCGTGAGAGCAAAGCATTATATGATAATTTATATCCCAGTCGGATTATTATCGGAACAGATATGCAAGATAATTTTCTTGTGAATCAAGCCTATATATTTGCAAATTTATTACAAGAAGGTGCTGTCAAAAAAAATATTCCTACACTAGTCATGAATTTTACAGAAGCAGAAGCTGTTAAATTATTTGCAAATACCTATTTGGCATTACGGGTGTCTTATTTTAATGAACTAGATACTTATGTTGAAATGAAAGGCTTAGATACACAACAAATTATTAACGGCGTTTGTCTGGACTCTCGTATTGGTACGCATTATAATAATCCAAGTTTTGGCTATGGAGGCTACTGTCTGCCAAAAGATACAAAGCAATTACTTGCTAATTATAAAGACGTTCCGGAAAATTTAATTGAAGCAATTGTTGAATCCAATAAAACACGGAAAGATTTTATTGCTGACAGAGTTCTGAAAATGGCTGGTTATTATAATTATGATACTGAAAATAGCTATGATAGTGCCAAAGAACATGATGTTACAATTGGTGTTTATAGATTAACTATGAAATCTAATAGCGATAATTTTAGACAAAGTTCTATTCAGGGTATTATGAAACGGATTAAAGCGAAAGGCGCAACTGTAATTATTTATGAGCCAACACTGAAGAACGGAACAACTTTTTTTGGTAGTAAAATTATAAATAATCTTGCTGATTTTAAATTACAGTCAGATGCTATTATTGCGAATCGTTATGATTCCTGTTTAGATGATGTAAAAGATAAAATTTATACAAGAGATATTTTTATGAGAGATTAAAAAAAGCCCTGCGTTTGCAGAGCTTTTTTAATTTATTATTAACAGTTGAAT